>NZ_KV821056.1:56600-58399 GCF_001815555.1 Corynebacterium sp. HMSC073D01
GTGAACAACAACGACGAGATCGCCGCTGGCCTTGATCCGCTGAACCCCGATACCGATGGCAACGGTGTCCCGGACGGTGAAGAGGATACCGACGGCGACGGCATCAAGAATGCCGACGAGTCGAACACCGAGGTCAAGCCGAATGGTGTGAACCCGGACGGCACCGCCAAGGTTCCGATCACCGATAAGAACGAGAACAACATTGCCGACCTGATTGAGAAGAAGGACTCCGACGGTGACGGCATCCCGGATGCTGAGGATCCCGACGCTGATAACGACGGCATCAACAACACCGACGAGAAGGAAGCGGGTCTTGATCCGCTGGATCCCTACTCCGGTGGTTACAAGGATAAGGACGGCAACCCGATCAAGGACGGCGAAGGTGACTTCGACAAGGACGGCATCAAGAATGCTGACGAGTCCGAGGTTCCTGAAGGTCGCGTCAAGGATAAGGATGGCGATGGTCTCGCCGATCCGGAGATGACCGATAAGACCGGCAAGCTGGAAAATGGCAAGCAGGGCCCGAACGGTATCGCCGATATCAAGGAGAAGGCTGACACCGACGGCGACGGTATCCCCGATAATGAGGATCCGGACGCTGATAACGACGGCGTCAACAACGACGACGAGAAGGCCATCGGCCTTGATCCGCTGAACCCCGACTCCAACGGTGACGGTATCCCGGACGGTGCAGAGGACTACGACAAGGACGGCAAGACCAACGCCGAGGAGTCCGAGGTCCCCGAAGGCCCTGTGAAGGACACCAATGGTGACGGTCTCGGCGATCCTGGTATCACCGATAAGAACGACAACAAGATTGCTGATCTGAAGGAAGCTGACTCCGACGGTGACGGTATCCCGGATGCTGAGGATCCGGACGCTGACAACGACGGTGTCTCCAATGATGACGAGATTCGTGCTGGTCTCGACCCGCGAAATCCTGACTCCAATGGTGACGGCATCCCCGATGGTGACGAGGACAACGACGGCGACGGCATCAAGAACGCCGACGAATCCGAGGTCCCCGCTGGCCGCGTCAAGGACAACAACAATGACGGCCTGGGCGATACCGGCATCACGGACAAGAACAACAACGGCATTGCCGATCTTGTCGATGCCAATGGCGCTAAGTGGGTGGGCAAGTACGACGCTCAGACCCCCGAGGCTGGTAAGACTGTCACGGTTACGCCTGAGTTCGACAACACGCTGACCCCTGAGAACGAGAATGGACCGGCACCTGCCGGCACTACGTTCGAGCTCGACCGCACGACGGTCCCGCAGGGTTGGACGGTTGACGTCGATCCGACCACGGGTCGCGCAACGATCACCGTTCCGGAGGATGCCGCAACTGGTATCGCCAGCACCATCAAGGTGAAGGTGAACTACCCGGCTTCCGAGAGTAACAACGCAACGCAGAAGGAACTCGACCTGAAGGTTGTCCCGGCTGCTAAGCAGGTTGCTGATACGAAGACGATCATCGAGCAGTGCATCGATCCGTCCGAGTGGTACGCTAACCCGCTGCTCTACCTGGTCCCGCTGGGACTTATCGCCCTGGCAACGCAGGTGAACCTGCCGCTTCCGGAGTCGATCAAGGCACAGCTCGACAGCGTGAAGATCAACAACCCGGATAACCAGCCGCAGTGGTTGAAAGACGCGAACGCGAAGTTGGCTGCCATGGGCTCCAACGTGAACGTCGCGGGTATCCTCTCCATCCTCGGCCTGGTAGCAGCTGCCTCCATCGTGGGCATGTACTACGCCACCAAGTGCATCAACGGCAAGGCTTGGGACTTCACCAACCT
>NZ_KV821057.1:0-388 GCF_001815555.1 Corynebacterium sp. HMSC073D01
AGGCAAAAAGCAGAAGGATATCCCTGGGGTGCCCACCCATCATTCCAGTCAGGCACATCTGCCGAGGAACAAACGTCTACCTTTTCCAGCGCTCCGCAGTAGTCCCACACGTAACCACCGAAATAGCTTCCAAAACTGTCACTTGGGCAGCCGCATACGGGGTGCACATACCTCCAGACAAAAATGAACAGTCTGCAGCTGCAAGTGTGTTAAAACCCCAGGTGGTCAAACGTGCTGCCATGCAAAACGGTAACTTTTGTCGCCCCCAGGACGCAACCACCCCCCCCAAAAACCCCAAAAACCCCAGCAGCCCCCGCCAAAAAACCACCACGCACCAAGTCACACCCGTGCCTCCCAGGCAAAAAGCAGAAGGATATCCCTGGGGTGC
>NZ_KV821058.1:0-204 GCF_001815555.1 Corynebacterium sp. HMSC073D01
ACCACAAGCGTGTGGCCAGGATCATGAAGAATGTGGGCCTTTGCGGGTATACCAGGCGACGAAGAGTGAAAAACCACCGTGCGGGCTAAGGGCCGACATGTGTTTGCTGACCTTGTACGCCGCAGGTTTTACGCCGATAGACTCAACAAGCTTTATGCCCACGGACATTACCTACCTGCCTATTGCTGACGGGTCGAACATGTA
>NZ_KV821058.1:304-1310 GCF_001815555.1 Corynebacterium sp. HMSC073D01
ACGGGTCGAACATGTATCTGGCGACAGTATTGCATTGTTGTTCTCGCAGGCTTGTGGGCTTTGCTTTTCAATGACCACATGCGGAGCTTGCTTGTGATTGAGGCCGTGAACAATGCATGCGCCACCCGTAGAAGCCTTGCAGGATCGGTGTTTCATTTGCGACCACGGCAGTGTGTATACCTTAAGATGAGTCAAGAAAACCATGTACGGAACTGGGTGTCACCCAATCGATGGGGTCTGTGGGAACCAGTGCCGATAATGCGTTTGCTTCAGTCGTTAACTCCACGTTGAAAAGAGAGGTACGTCAGGATCGGAAAACATTTGCAAACCCGCTTGAATGCCGCAGACAAGTGTTTCGCTGGTGCGCCCGCTACAACACATCCCGGCGCCACAGTTGGTGTGGCTATCAAGCCCCGAACACTTTCGAGGAGAAACAGATGTACCGCGTTGCCTAACCACGTCTGCTAAGATCAAACCCAATTAATTTTTCACCCCAGGTGTCCACATCCAAGGGGCCGGGTCCGTGCGCATTTTTTGACGTATTGTTTCGTCGACCTCAAAGCGTGTCATTGCAGGTTTCCTCCTTCCTGGCTTGTGTGTGTGCCGCATGGGAACACAGCGTTTACAAGGCCGGTGTCACCGTTGTCTGCGTGTTGTTCGATCGGTCGGATGAACACGTCATTGGCACTGAACTGCGTCATGTCCACCGGTGTGGACTGTGGTGTGCGTGCCACATCAAAACCGCTGCGGTGCGGGGTGTGAGAGTTTTTCATCTCATGGGCGATCGTTGTTTGCAGCCGCTGCAACACCGTCATGGTGGGTCCCGTGAACAATGCCATGACCTCAAGCGTGCAAAAAGTAGTGACACATAACACCAACTACGCAGACAACCAGTACCAACAACCCCTATTTCGCATCATCAGCGAGACTTCGTCTCTGACTTGAGTCAGAGGAATGGCGGACATCGAGGTTATCAAGTTTCAATTCGCTCATCAGCGAGACTTCG
>NZ_KV821058.1:1410-2092 GCF_001815555.1 Corynebacterium sp. HMSC073D01
TTCGCTCATCAGCGAGACTTCGTCTCTGACCTACTACAAAAAAGGAGAAAAAATGAACATCGCAAGTTTCAATTCGCTCATCAGCGAGACTTCGTCTCTGACTACAGGATCATTACGGGCTCATGAAATAACAATAAGTTTCAATTCGCTCATCAGCGAGACTTCGTCTCTGACTCACCCGCGCCGATGGTGAAAAGCTTGTTTTCTGGGCTGGTTTCAATTCGCTCATCAGCGAGACTTCGTCTCTGACTTGGGGGCATCAAAGCATCAGGACCTGTGAACAGGTTTCAATTCGCTCATCAGCGAGACTTCGTCTCTGACACCCCCACTAGGCAACAGCTCAATTTTCCAAGTCAACGTTTCAATTCGCTCATCAGCGAGACTTCGTCTCTGACCAAGGAACAAACCACAGACGGAGAAACGGCGTTCGTTTCAATTCGCTCATCAGCGAGACTTCGTCTCTGACCGCAACAGTAACGGTGGCGGCGGCTAAAACGGTCGTGTTTCAATTCGCTCATCAGCGAGACTTCGTCTCTGACCGGTGGTTATTCTTACAATTCCGAATACAATCCCACCGAGTTTCAATTCGCTCATCAGCGAGACTTCGTCTCTGACGGTAACGCATACATCGTTGCCGACGATGAACACACCAAGTTTCAATTCGCTCATCAGCGAGACTTCG
>NZ_KV821058.1:2192-19466 GCF_001815555.1 Corynebacterium sp. HMSC073D01
TTCGCTCATCAGCGAGACTTCGTCTCTGACCCTACCCTATTTTTGGCTGTTGTGACCAGCGGGGATGGGAGGGGAATTCACACCTCGTAGTTTTGAACACAGTTTTGAACATCGTTTTCATGCAGGGTATCCTATTTGTGCTGGTCAAGGCTAATCACACTAGTCGGCCATTCAGACATATTTCGAACCACCCCTGGTGTTGTTTCAAATGCGTTAGGAAAATGGGCGCTGCCTGTGGTGGGGACCGAGTCACTCAATGGGGTTAGGGGAATATCGGTGGGGAAGTGATGTTATCCCGGTTTTCTACACGCATCTGCATTTACCGCCTGCAAACGCTCAGTTTACTGTGGCTTTTGGGAGAAGTGAAACGGTTCTCTGGAGTTTTTTCAAGAAAAGAAATTCCTTGAGAGGTTGGTGAGGTAGGGCGGAGTGCTCTTGAATTAGCTCAATCTGCCAAGACCACGACAGCCGATGATTTGGTTGTTCTTATCGCGTACGACAGGGAACGGGAAATAAAGGTCACTGCGGTTTGGCAGTGCCTGAAGCACGAGTTGGGAAACCACGTACACGGAATCGGGGCTTTCATCGGGCAAATTTTCGACAACAGAGCTGTAGCCAACCGAGAAGCAAGGAACGGTTGTGTCTGCTGTATAGAGAGGTGCGTCCTTTAACACGTGCTCCGTCACACGGGCAGGATGCTGTGAGCCGGGGAGTTCGAAGAGAACGGAGTTGTCCTCCCCAACGATCGTGATGGAATGCGGGGTGAGATTGACGATCTCAACGGTCATCGTAGAAGTCCTTTGCGGAGGCAGCGTGCAACGGCTTGTTGTTTGGTATCGCTCGCAGTTCTTGGTTAGTGCTGCTTCCCAGATTATCCAGACGATAGCAATACGTGAAGTGGCTTCAAAACCTCTGGCATTGCTGGTGGAAAACTAGACAGGGAGTATTGCGTATCTATCGAACTGCTATGGCTATTGTAGAGGTTCTCTTTTGGCTGCGCTATATGGTTGGTGATCATTGCAGCCGCGGAAACAGAATGGGACGAATGAGCATAAGTATGTCTATAGGGATCTCGTGGTGGTTTGGCATCTTGGTTGCTGTACTTCGGGCTGGGAAGTTGACTTTTCCCTCCTTGGTGGTGCCTTTTGGGAATCACAGAATCGCAAAAGACAAGCGATGATGGTTAAGTTATGGCAGGCTTAAAGACGACATTTATATTCGGCTTTGGCGCATGTCACAGCTTCTGAACGGAAGCGGGATGCTGCAGCATGTCACCGGTCATCGCCAGGAGAAGGAAAAATGGATACGCTCGTTCTGTTTGAGGGGCACCCCGCCGCCGTTTACCCGATGCTGTTAGGGGTTGAGCCAGGTAGTGAAGTCATTATTGCGCACACGACTGAATCGGTGGCGCAGGCCAACACAATGGTGGAATACCTGTCTACGACAGAACTGGGAGATCAGCTGCACTTCAGCCTCGTTGACGTCGGGGACTGCATAGATTTCGATGACTGTTACGAGCAACTCGAGAGGATTCAGCTCGTCGTACCATACTCGCTTTTCTACACTGACGGCAGTCGCGTCCTTGCAGCGTGTGCTATCTGGAAACACCTGAATGATCACGAGGGGAAAAACAACTACCTCCGGCAGTACCTGGATAACTGGACAGGGAACATTCTTCTGGACGATCGTCACGATGGTATTGAAGCAGTAGACGTCTCTCGAAATTTAGAGCTCCAAGACATGGTTGGCGTAACGGGGAGGGGGATAGAAATAGGATGGGGGCCGGTTCGCACGAAAGATCAGCGCAAGGGCTCGCGTGACGTGCGTGCTGAGGCATTCAACCATATAGAGCAGATTTCGTGGCAACTGCGGGAAAGACGACCACAACAGGGCCCGCAGGCGGAGCGAAGCATCAGAAGTGGCATCGAGGTTCTGGGACAGTACTTCACTGGGCTAAGTGATCCAGAACAAATAAATGAATGCTTCGGTGCTGGGTGCGAAACTGTCGTCGCCTGCCTGGTTGCACTGGCAGCAGATGAGGTTTTTGGAGAATCCGAACCGTACCATGTGTACGGTGGCGTAAAAATATTAGACCATGAAGCCGGAACGAACCCTTCTGGAGTGAAGGTTCTCTCCGAGTTTGACGTTGTTCTCCAGGTTCGACAACGCATTCTCCACTTCGAGGTGAAGCGTAGGGATATTATGGCAAGGAACCTCTTTGTGGATCGGGACGTGGTTGGAAGAAATGCCTTCGGACCAGAGGCCTTCATGTGGACTGTCGTTTTCCGATCGACAAATTGTCGTGTGCAAGACCAGTTGGAAGAACTAGAAAAACTGGGTCATGTGCGTGGCACGTCCCGGGATCGTTTCAACTTTGATGCCATTGCTTCTTCACCAGAGGTCATGAATTTTTATCACCAGCTAGTGGAGAAACTTCAGGACTTCTTCCTCAAGGTTGACCGCGTACACGAACCCGACATGAGCGACTATGCTTCCGTTGATGTTCTGAGTTGTGTGATGGGAATTCCCTCTGTGACACAGGCTCTGGTCGGCGAGATGGCACTCAAGTTCAGTGAAGAAGGCCAAGATCGTCCGGTTGTCGTGGGTTGTCTGACAAACAGTACGTTTACTGGATCCTTACCGGGGGACGTGGAGCGGGATGTCATCTCTATCCCCGCTCTCAATGCTCGTGTCTGCTACCGCGTCGCCAGTGGTGTGGTTCCTACCTATGTTGGAGTGACAGCGGGGCCTAAGTGGGCTATCGGGGGCTTTGTTCGCTATGCCTGGGAACACAACCGAATGTGTACGCGAGAACACAAAGAAGACTTTGCCCAGCTCGTCCATCTGGACAAAAAGCCACTTCTACTGACAGATGACACCTATGGTCGATGCATCCGTTTTTGGAGTCCGGAAACCAATCCTGAAGCGTATAGGAGGCAATATGAGGAGCCATTTAATGAGGTTGCGGGAAGTGGATACTTTAAACGGTTGTGGCAGAAGGACTTTGAAAGCCTAGATCCTGTTGCTCGGAGCGTCGCGTGGGCAGCTGATTATCATGATTGCGAAGTGTTCGTTCCCCGTGGTTCACAGAGGGGGAGGCTTCAGCATCGAAAGGACCACCATCGATCCAGAGTTGTCATAGATGCGCTCGTTCTCACCGGGCGAAATATGGCCGCTCTCGTTGCCGTCGTTGATCCCCATCGTAAACGCCGGAACGTTCCAAACACTGACGTTCGCGATGTGCGCTTCTGTATCGTTGAGGAAGAGGCCAAACTTGAGAGAATTGTTGGCAGTCTCAGCCGTGTTCTAGTCGTTGCTCCGGAAGAATATGTCGAAAACATGACCGATCACGGCAGTGGGAAAAGGATCGGTTCATACTGAACATTGCTCGCATGACAAATGATTGGCAAAGCATCCTTCACTACGGAAATGATGGTGCAGAACCCGTTCGCATCCCCGAGAGCTTCTGGGAGCAACTGCAATAGAGTATTGGTCTTTTCCTTTGCCGTGGAAGAGTGCACAAAATCTCCATTATGACTGTGAAGCAGCTGAAGTTTTGCTTGGAGTCTGGAATACTAGGATCTGTATCGATCGTTCGAGACTGCGATGCAACGGCTCCGCGCCGAGGTATGCGGTCTCTTCACTCGCAATTGAAGGATTCTGCTGATGGACACGTGACTTGTCGCTCTTCCACGGTTTAGGGCTTTTGCGACTTTGCACTCCATCGTGAGTGCAGTTAGCAGGAGTTTCTGCTGGAAGTGATGTGTCGGTTTTGCAGGTTGCAATTGCTCAGAGCATTTTCTATTACCTGTTGTTTACGTCCTGCTGGGTAAGGAGGGCGCATGAAAAATCTCGGTAGAAAGGAATCTTTGCATTGGCGAAGGGAAAAAGGGACACACTCGGAAAGACAGTTTCAAAGAGCAGGTATGAAAAACGCACCGAATTGCTGAAAAAGCAGGCTATTGCCGTCGGTTTGATCTCCGTTTTCGGAGGACTATGTGCAGAATATCTGGTTAATGCTGTTGCTTCATTATGTGGACGGGCCACAGATGTCGTCGATTGGGTTCATGTCTTCATTTGGTTAGGTGTCGTTCTTGGAGCATTGTTATGTCTGGGTCGGTCCCTCAGGGAACTCCAAAGTATGAACCAAGACATGGGGACGTACTACTACATCCACACGCAGTCCCCCACCTTCTTGGCGTGGCACTTTGACCAGGTCAGTGAAAACGTTCCTGACTCCATTGACTTCAAGGCTATAAACCGGTTTGTCGCTGCTCCTTCTGAGGGACAGCGCGTCTATGATCTGTCTGCTGAGTTGAAATCTATGTCAGGAGAGCTGGAACGATTGACAAACTTGGATGACGATCACTCAATCTTCAAGCTGGCACCTGACCTCCTGTGGCCACTTGCTTTTCGGATCGGCAACGAGTGGTATCCGCGGGGGATTATAAAATTTGTCGAACTCAATCCCGACGACAAACACAAAGTCGTGAACAACACCGAGTGGGAGTATAAGAACGAAAAACCAGAAGACTGGGACAACGCTGCGTCTAAGGCCGCCTCGTCACACTCCTGCTATTATCCTTCCTACGTTGACTACGCCCCACGTGAAAGCGTGGCAGAACCAGTTAGTATTCGTTCCGGCGCGGAACTCTTTGAACAACTGACGCACAACGAGGCTCCGAAGAGGGTCAAAGTTCACATCATGCTGGGCGAATTTCGGAATAATTTTGATCCTGCCTCCTCAGCGTCGCCACTAGTAGGGGAGAAAGTTGCGGTAGAAGGTCGTATTCCCGTTGGCGATTACGATGTTCTTCGCATTGTCGGGATCACCAATCGCGCGCCAATAGCTCGTGGTGAAAAGCGAGGAGAGGCGCTCCAGCTTAGGCGGGTGAGACTGGTTGGCGATACAGGCGAGGAACCACAAGCAAGGGCAGGGGAGGTCTATCAAGAAACCGGCGTCCACATCGTAGAAATGGGCGGAAACCAGCTAAGCCAACTGGTGGCGAAGGCCATTTTTGATGCATTGGAGGAGTTCCCCAACGCTACCATTGACCTACTCTTGCAGGTACCAAAATCGGTAGCTTTTGCATCCGGCATGCTCATCACGCGAAGGCGAACAACAGCACGGGATTGGAAAAATGAGCCGATGAACAAAGCTTCGGACTACTGGAGTCGGCTTCGTCTCGTTCACTACGACGGGATGTGTCACCCGCCGTGCAGCCACTGGATGATCGCTCATCCGATCGAAAAAGAGGAAGCGGAACGCGGCAAAGCTATGTATAAAGAGTTTCTAACATCCCCGCCCGATCCAGATCACCAGTCCTCAGCAGAAAATAGGAAAACCAGTGGAGTAACACATGCCTCAGACTAATACCAGCGGCCCACGTTGGGTTTTGCTTGAAACTGGGTCGAACCAGAAGTACATCTTTTCTACAACAAAACAGCGCCTTCAAGTCGCCGCGTCTGCGGCAATTTGGTCTCTTGGCTATGTATGGGTGAAAGAGGTGGCGCAGAGTGTAGCAGACGACCATGGGTGCGCATTCTACAACGCACTTGCTGAAATCGAGGATTACTTCAGTGGCCCCACCAGCGGAGCAGACGCTATTGTGCACGTCGTGGAGGCCTCCGGGAAGGCCTACCTTCTCGTCCCTACGCGCGAGGTAGGGGAAGAGATCATTAGTGGTATTACGCTGCGTGCAATTAAAGAGCGTACCGGCATCGACGTGTGGGGAGTTGTGTCCGATCCACTGAAAGCAGATTTCTCCGACGCGGCAGACAGACTGCGTGAGGCGAACATCAACCTGGAGGCGCAGAGGTACAAGCGCACACCACCTGTCGTGACAGATCCAGCGACACCTTTCCATGCGCGTTGCTCCTACACCAACGAGGTCGCAACAACGCGCGCCCCAGAGACGAGGAAAGATAGTGAGGGGTTTCTACGCAGTGCACGGGTGGACTACCTCTTTAACAGCGTGACAGATGCACGCAAGCGCCTTGAGGACAAGCTGATCCAGGATAGTGGCGGGTCGAAGGATAAATTCGAAAGAGCGCTGCTCCAGATCAAGGATCTCGACCAGGGGCTCACGGCCTCGTCGTGGGTGGGGGTTATTCACGCTGACGGCAACGGAGTGGGGAAGATCTTCCTCAATCTGGCAGAGGTGAAAGCGAATGATCCCGCGTCATCCCGGCCAGGCGTGGATTTCATTGTTTCCGAGGCACGGCTTTCTAGGGGGTTGGAAGCGATCACGTGGAAGGCGTTCGGCCGGACAGTAGATGACGTCGTCGGTGACATGGAAAACTGCCTCCTCCCGGTGATCGTCGGTGGTGACGATGTAGTCGTCATGGTGAGCGGGAAAATAGCAGTGCGATTCGCCGTCGAACTGACCCGCAACTTCCAAAGGATCGCCTTGGATGAGAAGGATCCCGATGCACGGGAGTTCAAAAAGGTTTTCGCTGATATCGACAGGGTTCTCGGCGCGCCGGGCGGGAATGTCGATGAAAACCAGAATGCCAAGAACCTGTCCATGGCCGCTGGTGTGCTGCTGACCAAAATTAAGCACCCCTTCCATCACAGCGTCGACGTAGCGGAGGCTCTCACGTCGTTGGCCAAAAACCGTACGCGTGCACAATCGTCTGTGGCAGTCCACGTGCTGTACGAGCCGTCGCTTCGCCCCCTCTCGCAGTTGCGGGAGGATGCCTCCATTAACGGCGCGTGCTATGCAGCGCAACCACTGGTCGCAGAAGGAGAAGGCATAGGAACTGCCGCAGAGCTTTTTGACATGATGGAGCATCTTCGCGCCGGCGAAGACGGAGTGAGCCATGGCGTGATGGGGCTCTTCCGCGAGGCGCTGACCGAATCATCGAGCGTCACGGAAGCAGCAAACAAGGTCCAGATAGCCAAAAATAGGGCAAGAGATTTGGGGATGCGTAGCAAGCTCGGCATCATCGAATCAATCGCCGTCGATACCAGCGGCGATGGTAACAACCTGTATGCGGAATCATCACCGACAACCTTCATTACAGCGATGGAACTCGTTGACGTTAATGAGGCGGAAAGTGCCGGGGCAGATAGCGAGGAGGAACAGTGAACGTAATGCGATGTGCGGTCACAGCGACCGCCGTTTCCGATTGGAGTATTAGAGCAGGTTACGGCCTAGCTAAGGCGATTGACTCGGCCGTGGTCCGCGACGTGGCAGGGCTGCCGTACATACCGGCGAAGACACTGGTTGGCCTCCTTCGTGAGAACTCCGAGAGATTAGCGGAGTCGTTCGATACTGCAGACCCCTCAGGAGATGCCGTCTGGCACGAGTGGGTGGACTTCCTCTTCGGTAGCCAGCCAGACCGTGGCGGAGTGAATCCGGCCGCCATTGTGGCTCCCGTTCCTGCTGCCCTGCACGCGGAATCCTTGCGCCTCATCGACACCGTCGATGGTTCCGGTTTGGCTGAGAACATCGGGGTGAGCCCGAGGGAGCTGCAGGAGGCGCTGACGGTCATCCGCAGGTCGCAAAAGGTTGATCCCGTTACCGGATCGACAGTTGACGGTAGCTTGCGCACCGAAGAGCGTGCGCGCGCCGGGCAGGTACTGAATGGAAATCTGTCGGTCACCGTCCCAGATGATGCGCAGGAAAGCGACCTGTGGCCCATGTGGCTATTACTCCACGCTGCCACGAAGCTGACGGATAGCATCGGCGGTAAGCGCCGTCGCGGTGCAGGAGAGTTCGTCGTCAAGGTGGACATTCCGTCGACAAGCACATGGAAGGTGGAAGACTACCTGGACGATAACGGCTTCCGTGAGCCAGTGCCACATCCTCCGCACGGTGAGCAGCACGGGGGTGAAAACGCCGTAGCAGACGTACTGGACCGAAGGCATCGGTATCGAGTTCTCGTGAATACGCGTTCTCCGATCATCGTTGGTCCCGTGAAGAAGGGGACCGTTGTCACATCGTCTACCTTTATTCCTGGCGGTGTGCTCCTCGGCATTGTTCAGCGAAAGCTCGGGCTACGGGGCGAGGATATTCGCAATAACAGGGTCGTCGTCACTAATGCGTACCCATCGCCTGATGGACAGGAAAGCACACCGTGGCCACGTGCACTAACACGGAAAAAGGGTACTACCGGTGCCATGCTCACCAATAAGTTCCGTTCCCACACGTTTGATCCAAAGCTGAAGCCAAGCACCGGTAGCTACGTTGTCGTAGCTGGTGCCGGTAAGGTTCAAGAGATCTCGGTCGACCTCGTCTCCCGTACGCACGTCTCTATTGAGGCGGAGCGCCAACCGGAATTGTTTGAGTACAGAGCGGTGCCGGCGGGAGTGCAGTTCCGCGCCGACGTACTGCTGGAAACAGGCGCGCACGCTTCGCCACATCCGGTTGCGCCATTCGAGGCACGGATCGGTACCTCCAAGAAGGACGACTATGGTCTGGTGACCGTTGACATCACTGAGGAGATCGTGGCCGATCCGCGTGCAGAGTCAGAAACCATTGCTTTCACCCTCGCATTGGAATCTGATGTGCTGCTCGTTGGTGATGACGGCAGCTATGATCCCACGACTGAGCGGCTCCTTCGCGAGCTTGAGAGGGTACTCGGCCTCGGTGCCGAGACACTCAGCATTCCCCAGCCGGTAAACACCGGGACGAGTAACGCGCTATCACAGATAACGGCCGTGAACAGGCAGGAATCCTGGCAGGCTCGCTGGGGACTTCCACGTCCGACGCTCATCGGACTGGCTGCTGGCAGTGTGGTGAAAATCGAGTCGTGTGAACCCATTTCCGCCAAGACACTGGCGAAGCTCCGGACAGGGATCGGGATCCGGACAGCGGAGGGCTTCGGCCAAGTCCAGGTCAATCCCCCATACCTTGCAGAAAAAACCGTTAGGGTGGTGACTCCGACTTCCGGCTCCCGGGACGAGAAGAATGCAGCGCAGGTGGATGATGCTACCCGCCTCACGATTATTACGGGCGTGTTGCGCGATCGAGCATCCTCCACCGCTCGTGCGTCCGGTACAGATGCCCAATCTATCCTGCCCTGTGGCATGACGAATACGCAGAAGAATAAGCTGCGTAACCTCACCATGAACATGGCTACGCCGTATGGGCAAAAGGCCGTGTCGAGCTGGTTTAAGAAGCAGAATAATACGTCCTTCAACGATCTTCAGCACCTGCTGACGTTGCCGTCGCGCTTTAGTGACTGCCACGATCTTCTCAAGGAGCTAGGGCGTGGTGAACGCGGGGAGCACGACAACCTTTTGAATAAGGTATTCGCACTCGCGCAGAGGGAGAAAGTGGATATTGGAGAGTTGATTGCCTCGATTGTGCAGCCCCTCGTCGTCAACATCGTGAAACAAAGCGCCCCAGCTTCGGGCGATGCGGAAGGAGAATCCGACCATGTTTAAGCAGATGGAGCTGACAGGTACCCTCGCAGTCCAGTCTCCACTCCACATCGGCTCCGCATCTGAGGGGGAGCTTGTCGACGCTACCCTCATGCGCGATGGCCTGCAGCGAATCGTCATCCCAGGCACGTCCCTCACCGGTGCGCTCCGCACCCAGTTCGACAGTCCCCTGTGGGGTCACATCGCAGGTGGGGATGAGGAAACATCAGCAGCCAGCATGATTACGGTCTTCGACGCGTTCACCGAGCAGACTCCAGAAATTGAAGTGCGGACGATGAACTCCATTGATCGGCGTACCGGAGGCGTAGCAGGCCACCACCTCTACGCCCGAGAGTACGTCCTCCCCGGTGTGACGTTCCGGTTCCGCTGCTTGGCGGAGTACACCGAGGACAACACCGCAGAGATGGAGGAGCTCATCCAGCGAATACGACACAGGCTGGAAACACATGGGATACAGGTGGGCAAAGACAAGTCGAAGGGGGCAGGTTTTCTGCAGTTGGAGAATGCCGGTCTCGTCCGTCGCTCATTCGACCCGCAGCATCTTCTTCGTTCGCTGAGAGGCGGGGAGCCAGTCGGTGACGATACCATCGCGGATGAATCCGGCAATGTGGTGTCCATCACCATCCCGTTTGAGCGCGAGGGAGCTCTTTTCTTAGGCGAGAAACGAGATGGTGCCGCGGTCCAGATCGTCCCCTTGACACGGATGTTGCCGGATGGAGTTCACTTCCTCCTACCAGCAAGCTCCATCAAGGGCGTGTTCAGGAACCGGGCCGAGTTCATTGCCCGCACCGTGACCGGTACTCCGGTGCCCGACAACTTCCTCGATCAGGTCTCCCAATCAGGTCTTGTGCAGGTAGCAGACCTGTTCGGAAATGCGTCGGTCACCACTCCAGACGGCTCGACCCACCCGGCAGTACGCGGAGCACTGACCTTCCATGATGTCGTCTCCGTTAATTCCGTTGATCCAGTTCTCTACGCAGATATCGTGGATCGAACGAAGGACAACCGGGACGGTGACCCCGCGGAGACCGAGCGTGCCGATGCCCATGGCATCAACACCTGCGTCGAAAAGATCAATGCCCAGTGGAAGAGAAATGAAACGACAAAGAATGACTTTCTTCACGTCGCGTGGAGAAACTCCGTCGATCGCTTCTCCGGAAACACGGTCGCCGGCGCACTGTTTTGCACACTAGAACCCCACGTCACGTGGAAGCCGATGCGACTCACGCTAGACATGGATCGGCTCACGACGCTGGCGCACGGCGATGAAGACAGAGTGAAGGCAGCCTGCGCGCTCCTGCTCTTCTTGCTTCGAGATCTCGTGGAAGGCTATCTGCGCTTCGGGGTGCAAACCACTCGTGGTAGCGGCGGAATCCTTGTCGATCCAGAAACTCTGAAATTAAGCAGCCTTTTCTCAGCACTGGCGGCAGATGCGGAAAAACCAGAAGAACCAGTCAGCTTCCGCGACCTCCTTTTTGGCGGCGACTACGAAAACGCCCGCATTGAGGCGGCAACAGGTTGGGAGTCAGCCCTTGCTACGCAAGAGAAAGTGAGCAAATAATGGCAACGACACTTTTCCACGCTGCGGATACGGCTAGCCAAGGCGGATGCGCGACAGGCATTATCTATAGTCCGGAAGCCGCTTACTTCGTCCGCTACGACGCAGAAAAGCGGGTGTGGCTCCGCTACGCAGAAGAGGCGGAGTCAGGCGAGGTAGCAGCCTCATTCGATACCGCATTCGAAGCCATCTTCTTCGGCGACGCGCGTCAGGTGACCTGGCGTCATGAAAGCGACGGCGAGGGAACCAGTTTCGTGTCCGAAGACCCCACTGATCTGGAGTCGGTGGACCAGCAGCAGCTGTTGTGGGGCACTGCCGTTTCGGGCAGTAAGAGTGAGAACTGGACGCTCACTACGGATTCCCGTATCGGCGCTCTTGCTATACCGATCGGTGGCGTGGAGCCAGGGACCAGTTTGTGCCTGGTACAACGAACCCACATCAAAGTCGGTGAATACGGAAATTGTTACCCGTATAAATCGCGACTTGTCCATCTCACAATCCACAAAGATAACTAGAGAGAGGAACGGGAAATAACAATGGCGACTAAAGGTTTTATTAACCCATACAATTTCGTTTCTCTCCCCGGCCGCAATTCCGGGAACGACCCCTTCCGTGATGCCCTCCCCAACCCCCACGGAGTGGCTTCTGGGATCTCGGGCAGCGTTACTGTGGAATTCACCGCGCTCACTCCGCTGCTGCTGCCGGTGGAAAGCCCGCGCCCCGATGGTGAAGAAGGCCCGTATAAGGAAACACAGACCGACGCTGCCGGACACCCCCTTTTTCAGGGCTCCAGCTTCAAGGGGGCACTCCGCTCTGCTTACGAGGCCATTACCAATTCAAGGTACGGCACCTTCGACAAAGAGACGCATTCCCAGATGTTGGCTGGGCGTGATAGTGCTGAGGATGGTTCTCACGTTGAGCCAGCAGTTGTGAAATCCGTTAATCCTAAGAATGGGCGCGCCACAATTGCCATCCTGAAAACAAACAAGCGCCCCGGATCGTATCTTGCTGCCAAGATGTTGGTTAGTGAGCAATCACGGTTCTGCCGAAGCGTTGGTGTCGATGATCCTCGTGCCTTAGATGGTGAGAAAGTTGTTGCCATTATCGCTCCTGGTAAGAACGGTTTGCGCGTGAAAGAAATTGCACCAACTGAACAGGCTGATCCACTGAAAAAGAAAGTAGATCAGCCTTCTGATGAAGCAGTTGTGGAGGGGATCATTCACTGGACTGACAGTAAGATTGGAGGGAAAAAGAATGAACGATTGTTTATCACGTCCACCCTCCTGGACGAAAGCAAAATTGTGTTAGGCGCTGTCAAGGGCTATGGCCCAGCGCTTCCGTCAAATGGTGAAGTAAACCTCCTCGAATTGGCTCCCGAGATGAAGGTGAAAATCGAGGACTGGGATCGAGTTATCCAGTCATATCGAGACGCCGCAGAAGAATTCGCTACTACTATTTCTGGCACTGGATCCTTCCCGGGAACCTATGCCGACCCAGAGGGAAGCGAATACGCCGACCACTGGAAGCTGAAGGTTGGCCGCACTCTTTGGTATAGCAATGGCAAGTTGTCTCCGTCGATGATCTCGCGTGAGCCATTTGATAAAACCCCTTGGGATCTCATTAAGGACACGGATTATCGGCCAGCAGAGCGCGTTGAACAGCTCTCAGCTGCCGACCGGGTTTTCGGCTGGACCTCCTCCAGTAGTAATGACGTCAGCTCCTACAAGGCGCAGGTCAGTGTGGGAAGCGTGGTATGTGTGGGGAATCCGGATAAGGAGATCATTGAGTTTGACAAACCACTAAAGCTCGCTGTGCTCAATGGAGCGAAGACGAGTAGCCACAGTTTTTACGTCGCCAACGGGAAGTATAAGGAAAACAGTAAGCTCCGTGGGCGAAAGTTCTATGTCACTCATCGTGGGCGCCTTGTCGAAGACGGCAAAAACAGCCCCTATTGGGATAACCCCGATTCGAAGAGGTACAAGGAGTACATGTTCCCAGAGAGCCCTCAGGACGAGGGCGAAGAAGCGAAGGCCAACGCAAAGGTGGCATCGTCCATTGGAAGTTGGGTGAACCATGGCACAACATTTCGCTGCACCATCTACTTGCACAATCTGGATGAAAACGACGCAGCAGCATTGGTGTGGCTGCTCGACCTGAGCAATAACAAGTTGCCGATCGAGGGGAAAGATAAGCATCCTGCCTTTCTGCTCGGTCTAGGCAAGCCCCTTGGTTTTGGGGCCACCCGTCTGTCCATTGTCCATACAGACCTGCACCGTGAAGAGCAGATGAGGGAACGCTACGCTGTAGATGCTCTAATAGCTCCTACAGAGCTGAAGGTGAATCAACCAGCGGAAAAAGACGATAACCGCTTGGGAAAGCTAGGCGAGGATTTGAAGTCTCGCTTTGATGCCTTGTACCGAGACAGAGATGCGCACCCCGGTCTTTACCAATCGGTAACAGAGTACCTCCTCATAGCTCATGGTTTTGGTAAGAAAATACGTGTTCACTACCCACGTTTGGATCAGAAACCAGCGGGCAAGCAGTTCGAGTGGTGGCAAGAATCAAAGGGAGAAGATAAGAGACTGTGTCAGCTCGACATCCAAACTGGTACGGATCCTCTTCAGAAATATCCTTCAGATTACGGGCAATAAACTCAAGGTGCGAGACAATAATTGAGTAGTTATCGGCGCGTCTGGTGTAGTGCAAAACCGGCCGCTACGTGGACTAGGGCAGGAGTGAGTATTAAATGACCTACGTGCGGTCTTGGAGGATCATCTTCGGGAATGTTGATTCCAGGAAGGTGAAACTCGCTCACGTGCATGCGGCGGTGTCACGAGTGCTGGATACTAAGCACTGGAGCAACAACAAACCCTGGTCGATAGGAATGGTGAAAAATGAGGGAAGCGGTGTCGCTTCCCTCCGGATTTCCACTGTAGGCGATGCACCGGCTGATGCTGTTGTAGCGACCTTCTACCCAGGGCAACAGTTGCGCTTTGGTGCACAAGAGGCCATGGTGCTCTTTCCACCCCGGTTGGAAGCGGAAATTGACGAGTCTGGTCTCTGCGCCATTCCGGCGTGGATCACGGTCGGAGTCCGCTTCTGCACACCGACGACGTTTCGCGTCGGTTCCAAGACCACGCCCCTTCCGGACCCCACCCGAGTCTTCCACTCATTGTCCTCGCGCTGGGAGAAGACCTTTGGCCACCGGCTTGTCGATGACCGTGAGGAAGAACGGCGTGACATCCTTCCTGCCGCTTGGGTCCGGGATATTAACGGTCGCAATAAGGTCTTCAACCTCGGAGGAAAACTGACGGTTTCTGGTTTCGTCGGAGAAATGAGCTACGAGTTTGGCAGTGAAAAAGCCTCCCAAGTCTTTTGCTCGCTGCTCGGTTTGGCTGGGTTCATCGGGCTTGGTTCCTACACCACTCGTGGGCTCGGGAGTATCGAATTGCTTGACTAATGGTACGGCTTCTCGACGCGATTTCAGATTCAACGAACCTCTGGGAGGCGTGGATCGATGTTCGGCGTAACAGCACAGATGATGGCCAGCTATCCCCTGCAGTGAAGAGGTTTCAGCAACATGCCGAAAAGAAGCTGTCCACGCTTCACCTTCAGCTACGGAAAGAGAAATATAAGCCCTCGCCCTTGCGTCGAGTACTGATTCCCAAAGATGACGGTGGGGTGAGAAATTTGGCTGTGTCCGCCGTACGGGATCGCATCGTGGAGCGATGCATCGTTGACCAGTGTGCCCACTTTATCGATGCCGGGGCTGATCCGGCAGCGCATGCTTATCGGCCGGGCAGGGGAGTGCATACAGCTAGTGAGGACGTTGTCGCCTTCCGAGAAAGTGGATTCACGTGGTGTGCGCGAATGGATATTGACGATTGCTTCGACAACGTCCCCAACGATTGCGCCCTTAGCGCAGCCCTGCCCTTATTGCCTGATACGTCGATCAATTCAGTCATCACCACGCTCATGCAACGCCCCGTTTTGTCGCCTGCGGGGCAACCAACAAAGGCCTACGGAATCCCCCAGGGATGCGCCTTATCACCTCTGCTACTCAACGTCTTCTTGCAGCCCTTTGACGAGCGCATCCAGGAGCAGGGCTTCGGTCTTGTTAGGTATTCAGATGACATTGCGCTCTTCGGCAGAAATGAAGCTCATATTCGTGAGGGAATGAAACTAACTCGTAGGTTCTTGAAGGAAAGCAGTATGAAGTTGAACGTTGAAGAATGCGAGATTATGGACTTTTCCAAAGGATTTACCTTCCTGGGGGAAGAGTTTGGCCCAGTTCTTCCTACCAACCAGGAATTTGAGCGAATTGAGGATTCCCCGAAGAAGGCTTTGTACGTTGCCAAACAAGGAGCGCACATCCGCATGCACCGAGGCAGGATTATCGTGAGCGACCGCGAGCGAAAGGAGCTCCTTAGCATTCCGCAGACCCAGGTTGGGGCGCTAGTGTGTTTCGGCTCTGTAGGCATTACATCTGGAGTTCGGTCATTTGCCTTGTATTCCGACGTTCCTGTGAGTTTCATGTCGAGGCGAGGCTCCTACCTTGGTGCCTTGGCTCCTGGATCAGCTACGGCTAAGTTAGGACGATTGAAAAAGCAGCTTGATGTATCCAATGACACCTCATTTCGTCTGCTTTGCGCGAGGGAATTCGTTGATTCCAAAGTAAGCCACCAGATGACAGTGCTTCGGAGGCTAGCGTCACCGGAAAATCCTGAGGAAGTCCGCAAGGACTTAGCTGCGATGAAGAAATTGCGGAAGAAAATTACACACGTCTCCTCGGTGGAACAGCTCATGGGCATCGAAGGTGCTTCAGCGCGTCATTACTTCCACGCCCTCGCCCTGGCCGTGCCAGAAGATTTATCATTCACCGGTCGGAACAGGCGACCTCCGCGGGATGTTGTCAATGCGGCTTTGAGCTACGCTTATGCTGTGCTCACCTCTGAGGCGACATCAGCAGTGATCGCAGCTGGGTTGGAGCCTGCTTGCGGAATGCTGCACGCGGAATCAGGTTCACATGCGCGCCCGAGCCTGGCGTTGGACCTCATGGAAGAATTTCGTCCCTACGTCGTCGATCAATCGGTGATCCAGTTAGCCAAATCGGGGAGACTGAAGGCTGAGCATGGAATCCCCGATCCTGACCGTGCGGGTGGAGTACTCCTAAATAAGAAATGTAAGAAAATCCTCCTTAAGACCTACGAGAACAGAATGCTACAAGTGCGTTCCGGCGCAATAGAGAATTTCAAAGGAAGCACCCGTCGCCTGCTCTACCGGCAGGCAGAACGTCTCTGCTCTGCAATCGAAAGCAATGACCCAACCACGTTTACTGGATTCGTCTGGCGATGAAATACCTCTGCTGTTACGACATTTCCCACAGTGGTCGTCGCGCACGCGTTTCCGCCTACCTCCAAAGCGTGGGCTACCGCATCCAGGAATCGGTATTCCTTGTCGAGTTACCCAGCGACCAGCGTGCCGTGCACGAACAACAAGTCGTTGAAATGTTTGATGAAAGCAGCGATCGACTACTATGGTTGCCGGTGTGCGCAACCTGTTTTTCCAGTGCAGGAAAACATGGGCAGTTTCACATTGATAGCGGAGAACGGGGGTGGTTCGTAGTATGACAAAAAAGTTGAGTAGTGTGATTGGTTCTGACCAGGACTTATTAGGGTATCCTGTGTTAAAACATTGTTCAAAACTGTGTTCAAAACAGAGAGGTGTGAATTTGCCTTGTATCTCCGCTGGTCGCAAAGGCCAAAAATAGGGTAGGGTCAGAGACCAAGTCTCGCTGATGAGCGAATTGAAATTCAGATGCCGCCTTGAAACTGCGAGAGAGTCAGAGACCAAGTCTCGCTGATGAGCGAATTGAAACGGGTTGGCTTTCTTCCAGTTGAGACCAGGAAGCAAGTCAGAGACCAAGTCTCGCTGATGAGCGAATTGAAACACCCGCGGCCACAACTGGGGCGAATCATGATGGTTCGCGTCAGAGACCAAGTCTCGCTGATGAGCGAATTGAAACGGGGTAGCTACTGTGCCTTACTGCTTACTCAGCAGCAGGGTTAGAGACCAAGTCTCGCTGATAAGCGAATTGAAACGTGATGTAGTCTTCCGGAGCGTACTGTAACGGAGTGCCTTCGAGTAGCGGTCGCGGGTTGGTCGGGTAACAGTTTGGGGGCTACCCGATAACGGTTTGGGGTGTATCGGGTAGCGGTGTTTTCCAGTGGGTTTATTGTTGCTGGATTCTGAGGTTAGGGCCGTTGAGTTCGATGGTTTCGGCTCCTCCGATGGGACCCGACCCCTTGGATGTGGACACCTGGGG
>NZ_KV821058.1:19566-19822 GCF_001815555.1 Corynebacterium sp. HMSC073D01
CGGGGTCTGATAGCCACACCAACTGTGGCGCCGGGTTGTGTTGTAGCGGGCGCACCAGCGAAGCACTTGTCTGCGGCATTCAAGCGGGTTTGCGAAGGTTTTCCGATCTTGACGTACCTCTCTTTTCAACGTGGAGTTAAACGACTGAAGCAAACGCGTTATCAGCACTGGTTCCCACAGACCCCATCGATTGGGTGATGCCCAGTTCCGTACATGTTTTCTTAAACTCATCCGAGGTATACACACTGCCGTGGTC
>NZ_KV821058.1:19922-22354 GCF_001815555.1 Corynebacterium sp. HMSC073D01
AAACACCGATCCTGCAAGGCTTCTACGGGTGGTGTCTGGGGCAGTGGTTGGAAAGCGGGTTTCTGTCGGTTGGAAAGCACCGGTGTTTTTGTGTGGGGGCGGGGGTGATTTTCTAGTTGGTGACGGGTGACTCAGTGTGTACGAGTCGGCCGCGTGACTAGAAAGGGGTGGTCCGTTGTCTACGGATTACCGCGCGATTGTGTGTGCCTTGTTGGAGGGGCATAGTTATCGCAGTATTGCCCGGGAATGTGGGTGCTCGTCGAAGACGGTGGCTGCTGTTCGTCGGGTTGTGGATGAGAATCAGTGGACGTTGGATCGTGTTCGACGGTTCTCGGATGCGGAGATTCAGCAGTGGTTTCCGGATAGTGTCAGATGCGGTTAGTTGGTAGGGACTTTCCGGAGAGTTGGGTCTCCGGAACACCGGTACCAAAAACCCGCATCTGACACACCGACATAAAAATCACTTCCTTCATACACTCCCTAATGCGGGGTTAAAAACCTTAGCACCGCCCTTGATTATATATATGGTAGATGTCGGTTTATTTAGAACGGGGTAAAACATTGTGGATTTTAGGGAGAGATTACTTTATTAGAGGCTTCAATTGGAGGACTAGCCCTTGATTAGCAACAATATCACTGAATCAATATGAACGTAGTTTCTTACTGTCGCTTTCGAATAGTTCATCTGATAAAACGCCACGGAACATATCCTCGTTGAGAAACTTCAACACGTCAAGGGCATTATTTTTAGAGATCACTAGCTCGTCTTTGGGATTCATTAACTTTTTAGGGTCAAGATTAAACTGCATCATTTCCGTCCGTAATAGATCAGGAGAAATGTTAGCTAGGTGGCCTCTCCGTTTAATGCTCTCAATTCTCTTTGCGACACGTGTATCCGATTCACTTTTAGTCAAAAGCACCTCAACTGAGCCTTCTGTCATCGGTGTTGATTTCTTAATTTCATCGACCCAGTTCCGAACCATTTTCCGAAGTTCTGCTTGACCTCTGAAAAGAGTAGTAAAAGCCGATTGACTTAGGACAAATACTGACTCGGAGGTAAAGACTAAGTCCGCAGAGCCATCAAAGGCAAGGATTGGATCATCTATCACCTGTAGTTGATCACTCAGGATCCCAAGTCGTTTCTTCCTCAGACCCCGAAGTGCATTCATCCTGCGCAAGAACACTGTAGAACTTTCTCCCGCACCAAACTGATATGCATAGAAAAGTGGATCAGCTTTACGAAGCGAGGATTTGTCAACTTCCTCGATCGAGTCTGACTCAATCAAAGCATCGATGAGAGGCTGCTTTGAACGAGTAACTTGGGGTACATCACCGACCTCACTGGGTGTGGTAACCAGATAGGTTTCTTTTGATACCGCACGAGTTGGGTCCCATTCTTCTGCCGTACGCTCGGTTAAAGATTGAAGTAGTTGTTCAGCGATATCTTTGAAGGCGTCTTGTGCATTCTGCGCAAGTGGCACGCGAATTAAGGACACTTTCTTCTCAGAACGGTAGCCGAGAATCAAACGAACTGGATCATTTAGATTGTCGATTTCACTTAAAGTTTTAGCTGACATTTAATTCCTAATTTTCCTTCGAGCCTAATTCATCTTTGGTTTTTCCGGAGCTTACATCCGCTTCAAAAGGGATGTAAAGATCAGAGGTTAGCTTCTTTACCTCTATTTTTTGATCACTTGGTACAGTCAAATGCCTAGACAGGACGTACACGCTCGATCCTGTTTCGAGTTCAACTTCGAAGACGTGAATGCCAAAAATGAGCAGTAGCGGATTAATAGTCGAGAGCGATGTTTGGAACAACATTAAGATCATGAGCAATGCGAATGCGATATAGGCGCAAATCAGTGCACGACTCATATCGGGTGAAAGGAATAAGAACGGAAATATAAAAGTGATAACGTAAGTCGGAATCTCGTTGCTTTCGTCCTTAACAGACTTGATCTTTAGAATTTCTCGTCCCGCTTTCCGCCGACGGTAAAGGATGACCGCCGTCATTGGAATGAGGGCTGCGATAGTGAGGACGAGCAAACCGTACTTCAAACATCCTTGACTATCCCAGAGTCTGATACTTGCAATGGCTAGCACAGGTGTGAGCGACGATAAAAATAGTAATATTCTGCTTTTGAAAGATTCTGGGGATCCGTTGCCAGTCATATCTACAGAGTACTATTCCTCACCCGCACCTAAAGTGAGCTAGAGTAACACCGAAATTTTCCCCGAAGTTTCAACAATGTTATAAGCGTTTTTTAAAAAAATGCTAGCTTCGAAAAGTGGTTTCAGTTTTTCACCCAATACCATTGTCCGTTGTCGATTCTACTAGGTGGTCGGTCTAGCACCCGCATGTTATGTCCATGAACTTCTTGGACTCGGAGTCTTTGGTCTTTTTGGACTTGGAGTCCATGGTGTTTTTGTAC
>NZ_KV821059.1:0-26740 GCF_001815555.1 Corynebacterium sp. HMSC073D01
TCGATCCAATAACGCAGTGTGGCTCGATTGATGCCCACATCCTTGGAGACCTGGTTCATCGACACAGCGGGATTGTTCTCATACATCGCGACCGCATCGCGCTTGAACTCCTTAAGAAAAACTTCTACGCGGCATGACAGTAGACTACCTTTCCCCCGACCCAACAAGCCGGGAATCAGGGTGTCCACACAAACGGGGTCAGCTCCGCTCATCCTTTCAAGGAAATCTAGCAGTTGATTTGACAGGTCCCACGATGGTCGCCCTACCTATAAACAGGGCCACCACCGCAGTAACTCATACACCACGCTACTGGACACAACCAACCGGATTCGAACACGTATCCAATTTCCGGGTACTTCCGCCGGCCCTCGTCTGTTGATTTTTTATTTATACAAATTTCAAAAGTCGCAGTTCCGATTGTTGCAGCGCATGCTGTAACCGCCGGCGGTGTCGTGGCCGCCACAGCCCAGCCCACGGAATCCAAAGAGTGGACAGCCATTGGCCTCACCGACTCTTACGCTGCCGACGGCATCACCATCACCAACCCGACAAATGAAGAACTTTTCTGCTCATTGGAGGTCTCAGGAAAGAAATACATTGAGCCCATTTTCACGCCTTGGAATGAGCCTGGAACCTATTACTCGAAAGCAGAACGCGATTCTAAGGCAGCATCAAAAATATTCGATCGGTTGACGGCGAGGAAGGAAATTAATAAATGGAACCTTTCCCACCAACACTACATTGAAGCGGGAGAAACCCGGCTCTACGATTGGATGATCCCGGCCTATGCTTCAAGCCCAATTCCAGGGGATAGCCTTTTCCTTGAATGCAATCCCGAAGGAAGATACAAAACTATCCTTGTTGGCTATGGTGTCGTGCAAGACGATCTTTCAGTGAAATCCGATAATCCTCCATCAGTTAGTACCCCAGCTCCGAAGCCGGACACCAAGGAAGAAGTCTCGGTTCCAACCACTGTTTGGAAGACTACGACCGTCAAGGCTCCAGCTCCGGCACCCATAACTAAAACCGTGACAGTAAACGCTGCTGCAAAGCAGCCCACGCCGATCGCGACAACTGCCCGCGAGACCGCAACAACCACGGTGACAGCCACGCCGAAGCAACCGGCGCCGGTGACCACTACTGTGACAGAGACCAAAGAGGTTCCGACTAGCGTGACTAAACAATCCATCCTTGTAACGTTCGGCGCGTATCACGCTATGTAATAGTTGAAAGCTACATCAACACTGCACCCTTTCACTGCACCCTTTCGCAGTACCCGTATTATCCCCGAATAGGAGGTCCACAATGAAAAAGCTATCCACGCGCACCGTTGCCACCATAGTATCCACTTCGCTCGCCGTAGGCATGTGCGTTCCGGCCGCGAATGCCGCCACCGTGAAGATCACCGACAACAAGTGCTCCATCTCATTCACCGCCGAAGAATCCAACCGCATCCCCGAAGCCGCTCTCGTAGCTAGCGACCCGATCACCTTCAACGAGGCATCGCTTCGGGCGAAGGCCACCGGCGCGGACATTGCTGTACAGCAGGTCGCCCTCAAGAACTTGGACAATAGGCTTGCCGCCCACCGCATCTCCCAGGACAGGTACAATCATTTGGCCAACCCGATCAAGGAGCGCATTGCCGAACTTACCGTGCTGAACCAGGCCTATAACAAGTGCGCACGAGGCAAAGAAGGCGACACCGAGTCCATCGTCACTCCCTCACAGGACCAATCCCCGGACTCCGCGTTGAGCACCGCCGATGGACACCTCAATGACGCGGGCAAGGCCGTTGTTGCCGTCAGCTCCATTGTGGTCATTCTTGGCCTCATCATCGCAGCCCTCCCGCAGCTTACGCCCCTGCTTCCCCCGCAGATCCAGGCCATGCTGCCGTAGGCTAACCCCTCTACGCTGTGCCCCGGCGCGCACGGGTTTCCCCGTAAATCCCCGTGGCATTGGTGAGCATTACGGGAAAAGGAAGAACAACAGGTTGCGGGCTCTCAGAAAACGAGGGCCCGTTTTCTGTGTTGCCATCGCCTGCAAATCCCAGCCTCTTCTGCCCGAAACCGAAGCAGACCTAGTCTGCAAGCGCCAGCGGGATCTGTGGGCACCCCGTTACCCAGGAGACCGCCTCTTCTTCCAGCGCGTGGCCAACTTTGACGGGCTCATCGACAAGCTTGGACACCGTTAACTGAGTCGGCGCACGAGACCGGTTCAGTTGCCACGATGAACTGCGGGTACAGTTGCGGACCGGTGACGTTGGCAAGCACCCGCTTAATGATGGCACCGTGGAGATCGACGACGCGCACGCACACGAGCCCCGGCGCGAGCTGCCACACGTGCGCCGACACCGGTTTTGATGCCCCCTGCCAGGGCGAGCTCTTGGCCTTGAGGCCCGTCCCCGTTTCGATATAGCTTATCGACGCGCCGGAGGCGTCCGCGTACTCTTCCACGCGATTGAACCCTAGTTCCAGCTCTACAACACGAACCCCGGCCACATCTGACAGCCGGTCGCTGGGGTCCGCCGGTTCCTCGAACCCTGCGGAAGCTAAAACTTGAGGTCCATAGGCGCCATTCTCGCACGATGTTCATCGGCCTCACCGTTACGGCGCGAGCGCTGCGAGCGGTACCACCCACACGCCGTCGGCGCGCCGAAACGCGGGACCCGTGGGCACGATGACGAGGAGTGCCGCCGCCTCCGGCACGACTTTGGCGGCCGCCGCCTTGAGATGAGCTGCGGCACCATCAATCGCATGATGGGAGAGCTTAACTTCAAAGCCCAACCACCGGCCGTCGAGAAGCTCAACAACCGCATCGATTTCCTCGCGCCCCTTTGTGTCCCGCAGATGGAATACGCCCCGCGAGCGCAGAGCCTGGGCGTACACGCGCAGGTCATGGACAACCAGCGACTCGAAGAAGATGCCAAGCGTTTCCAGATCGCGAAGAAGATAGTCAGGGCCCACAGCCAACAGGGCAGCTGCAAGGCCAGGATCGGCGAGGTGACGTTTGGGCATCTGCACGAGCGTGGTCTTCGAGCGCACGGACGGAGACCACGCCGGTTGGTCCTCGACGAGGAAGAGACGGGTGGCGAAATCATGGAGTACGTTTACTGTCTCCGGAGATGGCGGCGTGTGTGCCCCACTGAGCTCTCCAATGCGACGCCGGATTGCCGCCGCAGTGGCAGGCTGCGCTATGAGACCTGCGTATCCAAGCAAGAAATTACGGAAAAGCCGTGGGTCACGGCGGGGCCCGACAAGATCTGGGTAATCGTGCTCACTCATTTCAAACAGATAGGATTCCATCGCTTCTTGCGCGTCCGCTGGGTCCAGGCTAAAAAGCTCAGGAAACCCACCCGCGACGAGATGGGAGGCGTAATCCGGAACGGTGAACTTGGATCCTTGCGTAGGTTCCTGAGTTCCGTCAATGATCCGCGCTAATGATACCGGCTCCGCCTCTACACCTTTCTCCCTCAGACTGAGAGTCCGCATCACCACGCTGCGGATTCGCCCTGCACCTGAATGACGGTGCGCGACCTCATCGGGCGCGGCAGAGCCAGTAAGAATAAATTGCCCCTTGAGATGGCTGTCATCCACCGCGTGCCGAACCTCGTTCCACACCCCAGGTGCCGCCTGCCACTCATCAATGAGCCGCGGCCTTTCCCCCCTCAAAGCCTCCGCAGGTTGCATCCGCGCCACTGCCGCTTCCGGCGTATCTCTATCCAACTGGATAGCTGACAGCGCGTGTTGCAGTGCCGTTCGGGTTTTCCCACATGCCCTCGGCCCCTTGATTACTAGCGCACCAGCGCTGCGCAGGCCCCGCTCAACCTCGGAATCAATAACACGCGGAATGTACGTATCCATGACTCCACCCTAGCCCCGAATGGAGAAATTCACTACTCAAGTGTGGACAAATCCACTACTGAGGTGTGGATAACTCCACACCTGAGGTGTAAAAAACTCCACTACTATGCCATGCACACTAGCGAATGCAACCCAGCAGTATCTCCCCGCGCGAGGCCATCCCGGCCCTACCGGAGCCACGTGCCGGAGGTTCACGCAGTGTTGATGTAGACCACTATTCCACTGAAGACCGGCTTGCCGTAGTCAAGCTCCTCGACGACGACGGTTATTTCCAGCTCAAAGGCTCCGTCGCTGACCTTGCCAACGCCCTTGAAATATCCGAACCATCTATTTACAGGTATCTGCGGCAGGTTCGGGGGCAAAACTAGAGGTTAGACTATCGTCTTGCCCTCTGGTCTTGCCTATCCCTTTCGCTTTGTCTCCTGCGAGTAGTCCCCGGTTTAAAACAAGACCAAGAGCGAAACACTTTTGACTATCTGATCGCCACTGTTTAAGTCATCTCGTGAGTAGTTTCTTTCTAATAATTAGTTACGGTGCCCGCTAATAAATTAACGCTGGCCATCAGCACAGATCGTTACTCACAGATACACCACACTAGCGGACAAACCAAGACCTTCAGCAATTGGCCATTACCGATAGGCAGATCTTTCTTCCGAACATAGTTAGAATCTGTTTTGAGTCGGCAGTTCTAGACGGCTCGCTTAACTCTCTGATGCGTCAACTGGTTTGAAAGGTTCAACCATGGGATTCCTCGATTTCTTTCGGAAACTCTGGAGTAGCGAGCCAGAGAATGACACCTCGAATCCTGTCACAAGCCTCAAAAGGCCGGAAATATCTGCACCGAGTAAGCCGCCGGTTCGAATTGATCAAGTCAGTCGCTATTTTCTTCGCTTACTGCAGCGCAACGAGCTTGTAGAGGTAACTTTCACCGACCCCAGCTTTGTTAAAATCCTGAAGTCGGAACTGAAGACTGCCAAGTTAGACGGTGAGACTACTAGGCGGCTTTTCCGGTTAGGAAATAAGCCGCTGAGTGAACAGCCGAAGGACCAGCCCCCTCAACCGCTTGACCTCATAATTTCCGCAGTCACGTTGTTGAACAGCTCTGGCAAGGGGAAAGGTCTTGTTCTTCTAGCTGGCCAGCTTACCCACGAAGGAAAACTAAGTTTTGAGCTCGATCCCGGAGTCAATCCTTGGATTCCGTCCGAGCGGTTGAGCACCCCCAACGGGATCGATCATCCTGTTATGGTGGGCGACCTGTCTCGGTTTGGATCTTTCACCGTCGGAGATTATTTCCCGCGGTTAGCGCAGCTAGTTAACCCGCTGAAGGAGCTCACGCTGGCAGAGGAAATGTTCACCTTCGTGTCAGGGTCTGATCTCAGCGCCTTCAAATCCAGAGTCGAAAAAGATAATCCGGACTACGCCGTGGACGTGGACCACTATTATGTACTCCCCGCCACGAGGATTGTTGCCAGTCGCGCCATCCAGGATCTCTATTCACACCTAACCAGCGAGGACAAGTCAGCACTTTATACTCGCATGATCCGTGGATGGGAGCATCCCAGAATTCACGCCGCAGATCTTTCTTCACCTGCTGTTTTCTTGGATTCTGCTCTACGATCCTGTGGCAATATGAGCGATGGATTTCCGCTAACACGGTCGCAGCGCACTGCACTGCATGCCACGATCCAAAGTGACGACGGAGAAGTCACCGCTGTCAGTGGTCCACCTGGGACAGGAAAAACGACGCTTCTCCAAGCGGTGGTAGCGAATCTCATCACTCGGCATGCTTTAGAGGGAATCGCTCCACCCGTGATCGTCGGGACCTCTACCAATAACCAGGCTGTAACAAATATCATTGAATCTTTCGCTTCAGTAACTAAGAGGGATTTTGGCTCCCTTGACCATCGGTGGTTACCTACTGACGGTTCAGATGACGCTCCGCTCCAGGGACTCGCTGTGTTTTGTCCTTCTCAGGCAAGGCTCAAGAGTGCACGAAGGAAATATTTGGTGGAGACGACGGCCAAAGCTCACACCTACACCACGTATTCAGATCCCGCATATATCGCTACGGCTACGGATTACTACCTAACACGCGCCAGGAGATTCTTCCCCGCAGCAGCAACAGTGACGGAGACCCGAGCACAACTCCATGCCGAGCTCACCCAAGTCGATCGCATTCGCGTCGCCCTCCTCAACGCTATGGCTGAAAGCCCCCACAACGACGTGAATCGGATGCTCCAATTAAATGCTGCGCGGCTGAAGAAGTTTCCGTTCTTTAAGAACGACCAGCGAATAGATGAAATTGCGTCATGCAGCACCCTCGCAGAACTGGATGAGCTACTCGACGTTACCGTCCGCTACGTGGAATTTTGGCTTGCGGTCCACTATTTCGAGGCGGAATGGCTTGAGCTCGGCGAGCGTAAAGGGTTTATCCATGAAGAAGACCGCTGGAAGAACGACCGTTTGGTGATGAACCAATACTGGGAGCAAGCGCCGTTAATTACACCGTGTTTTGTGATGACGTGCTACCAAGTCCCCAGGTATTTCCGGCTGTTCACTCCTGGTGACTCGCCGAATGATTATGATTTCCGCCGGATAGATTTGCTCATCGTTGACGAGGCTGGCCAGGTTGATAGTCCAGTTGGGTTAGCAAATTTTAGCCTTGCCAAGCGTGCTTTGGTTGTTGGCGATGAAAAGCAGCTTCCGCCCGTGTGGTCCCTCGATGAGGAAACCGATCGTGCTGAAGCTAATGGGTTTGGTATCTCAGATGAGGCCTGGCGTAATCAGCTGAGACCACGAGGTCTTACTGGCTCACACCCTTCGAGTCTCATGAGAGTGGCATCGGCGGCTTCCAAGTACGCTTACGGTAACCCGGGGAAAGAACACAATGGGCTTTTTCTCTCGGAGCACTTTCGCTGCCACCCACAAATCATCGGTTACTGCAACGAATTGCTTTACGACGGTCTGCTAGAGCCCAAGCGTTCACCAGAAGATTCTAAACTTGCCGGCATTTCGGATCCTTTTATCTTCCAGGAAGTGCCGGGTTCCGCGGATTCGAGATCGGGTTCGAGCCGAAAAAACGAAACAGAGGCCGTGTCCATTTCCCGCTGGATCTTGGACAATTTCAACAAGTATTTTGAGATTTACAACGAGCAAGAAGACGATCCCAACAAGAAGGTTCCTGCGGACAAAATCATTGCAGTCGTTACGCCGTTTTCCGCGCAGGCAAGGCTCATCAAGAAAGTCCTCAAGAGAGAGGCACTCATACGAAACGACGGCGACCTACCTGATCAGATCTGGAAGAAGATTACCGTCGGCACCGCACATGTCTTGCAAGGTGCGGAACGGCCCATTGTCCTATTCTCCCCCACTTATGGTGAGAACAGCCCCCGATCGAGCTTCATTGATTCCAACCTCGAACTCATCAACGTCGCTGTTTCTCGAGCTAAAGACATGTTTATGGTTTTCGGTGCGATTAATCGGTGGGATACCGGCGCTGCGTTCGAAGTCATGTCGAAGTACGCCACAAGACAATCCGAATTACCTGATGCGCAAAAGCCGCCCCTCGTACCCGAAGTTGAGGAAGATTCAGTCGACGTTGAGCCTCCCACAGCGCTGGAGGATTCTGTCCCGCCTGCCCCACCAATCTCTGCCTCCAAGCTAATCAAACGTTGGCGGGAGGAGGGCGTTCTTACAGCCAGAGATAGTTCGCTCACCGCCAAGGACTTAAACAAACGTCTCCATGTCGCAGGAATACTCGCTGGAAACCCCGGGGCCTGGGCCCCAACTGCAGTAGGCAAGTCCGTGGGAGTAGTTGAGGATCCCGGAGTGGACAAATACGGGCGCCACTACGTTGCAATCAAGTACACGGAAGCAGCTCAGGAACTCCTCAAGACCCTTTACTTGACCGGGCAACTCTAATGTTTCCACAAAAATACGGTTAGAACATCGCGTTCAAGTGACACCGATCCTGGTGCAGTCCTACTTTTAATAACTCGTATAGTGAATTTGTCTGTAGCCCCTCACGGGCTGAGCTCTCGAATCAATCAGACATCGAGCAGATCCTACTCCACAATCAACCCCATTCCGTTGGTGTTCCAAACGGACACCTGGATAGGAATTAAAATCTTCATCACGAAAGAATTGCGAACCACCAACTAGATTTTCAGGTCGAATTTTGTGCTGTTGTGGACTACTTACAATTATTGTTCGAAGGCGCTGGGATGTCTTCTTGTAGGCATCTTGCCCCAATTCTTGATAGAAACAACCCTCGGACTCCAGCAAAGAGTATTTTCCAATTCCATTACGTGACCAATTTCCTACTTTGCCCAGCATTATTTTTCGTTAACTGTCGATTCGGGGTAGTTAGTAGTCCGAAGATTGCGAGTACACAACAACAAGTTTGACTCTCTGATAGGGTCAAAACATGTCTAGAAAAGATCATAATTCTTACCACAAACGCCCCCAGTGCAAAATCGACGAAGAAACAATTTTTGAAGGAGTCTACCGACAACTAGATTGCTCTGATGACCTATCAAACTTTAGTGGTAGGAGCAAATTCGGCGATAAAAACATCAACCTTTATGAGACTTTTGAAATTATAAAAATGCTAGGCGAGAAGAAATTGCTTACCTACGATCACCGTTCCCCGGTCCGAAATATACAGCATGTACACCTAACCAAGTATGGCCACCTGATTCATGACAAAATGGAGAGAGAAAATCTCAACCTTGAAGAAGCTATCTATCAACACGAGTGTAGTACCTTGCCGAGTAATATTAATATATCCAGCAATAATATAGGCTCAATCATCAATGGGAGTATTTTTGGCGACATAACAAATAATCAATCGAACGAATTAGATAATATCGCGAAGACGCTTAGCGCGGAAAAAATCCAGCTTATTGCCGATATCTTCGCCAGTCATGGTGAAACCGACACCCAGCAAGAAATCGAATCCCTTTCACAAAAGGACGATAGAAAAGGCATCATACAAGCTACTATTGAGGGGCTTTCTAAAGCGGCCGCTAAGGCATTCGGCACTTCCATTGGAAATAATTCCGCATCTGAATTGTGGAAGGAAATCGGTGATGTTGTGCCAGACATAATCAATTTCGTGCGAAGTATTCTTTAGTCCTCAATTAAGGGGAGTAAGAGGATGCTCCCTAATTAGCTTCGAAACCTTACAGTGGACCAAAAATCAAGCCAGAATCTCGAAGTCTGTAATGCAAGGAAACCCAAAACTGAAAATTAAAACAACTGTTTTTCTGAGTTCCATGTAGTACGCAAAATTAGGATGAGATTGTAACTGAGCCTTGAACGATCCCTGGCGTTGTTGACCTTGACATGCAAATCCTGGTTGATTTAATTTTTTACCGAATCTACCCCTCCGCTATTCTTAAATCATGATTACGGGCTCCTTGAAAAACCAGGTGGACAGGATCTGGGACACATTCTGGGCGGGCGGCATCGCCAACCCGATTACGGTGGTGGAACAGTTCACCTACCTGTTGTTTCTCAAACATCTGGATAAGCAGCAGGACGAGATTGAGAAGTGGCGCCTCCTTGGCCAGGACCGCGAGGATATTTTCCCCGCAGAAGCGACCGAAGCCGGTGTGCCGCTTCGCTGGCGCGACTTGCTAGCCCTCAAGGATAAGAAGCGCGTGGAGGCCTTCGAGGAGCATGTTTTTCCTTTCCTCACCGCCAACGAGGACTATCCCTACAAGAGTCCCTTTGGCAATTTCCTCAAGCGCGCCCAGTTCCAGATCGATAATCCTGCCACCCTGGCGAGCGTCATGCAGCGTATCGACGATCTTGAGTTCACCAACAAGGACATGCTCGGCGATCTGTACGAGTACGTGCTTTCCAAGCTGGCAACCCAGGGCACGAACGGCCAGTTCCGCACGCCGACGCACATCATCGATCTCATGGTAAAGCTCATTCAGCCAAAGCCAACGGAGAAAATCATCGATCCTGCCGCCGGTACTGCGGGCTTCCTCGTAGGTGCCAACGAGTGGATCAAGGATCACCACAAGTCCGATCTCCGCGATGAGCGCATTCGCAACAAGTTCAAAGAAGAGGGTCTCACCGGCCACGATTCCGATGCCACCATGGTGCGTCTCGCGGCGATGAACCTCTTCCTCCACGGTTTTGATAACCCGAACATTTCTTACCAGGATTCCCTGCAGCCCCTGGAGAACACCCCTACCGGCGTTTTCGACGTTGTCCTTGCCAACCCACCGTTCTCCGGCAGCGTGGACGCGAACTCCATTGATCAGGAGCTCACCACCCTTTTCACTACTAAGAAGACGGAGCTCCTCTTCGTTGCCCGCTTCCTCACGCTCCTTCGCCTCGGTGGCCGCGCCGCCGTTATCGTCCCGGAAGGTGTCCTGTTTTCCAACACCAAGGCCCACAAGGCGTTGCGGAAGGAGCTCGTTGATCACCAGCAGCTCGACGCCGTGATCAAGCTTCCCTCCGGCACGTTCAAGCCCTACTCCGGCGTGTCCACCGCCATCCTGTGTTTCACCCGCGCCGACGATGCCGCGACGGATTCCGTCTGGTTCTACGAGGTGCGCGCCGATGGGTACTCCCTCGACGATAAACGCACCCCTCTCCTGGACGAGAATCGCCTCGGTCCCTCCCCCACGGTCCGTCCCAAGGATCCCACTGTGGTCAACGACTCCCCTGATCCTGCCCAGCTTTCCGACGATCAGTTGTTAAAGAACAATCTTCCCGACGTTGCGGCTCGCTTCCCGCACCGCCACGACACGGAGAAGGATCGCACCCGCACCGATCAGTCATTCACCGTCCCCGCCGCCGAGATCCGCGACAACGATTACGACCTCTCCATGAACCGTTATAAGGAGATCGTCCTCAACCAGGAAGACACCCGCAACCCCCTCGACATCCTCCAAGAAATCCAACAACTGGATGAAGAAATCACAAAAGAACTAGCGAAACTTGAAGAGATGCTCGTCACTAAAACACAAGGAGGTGACGATCAATGACGCACAACAATTGGCCAACAGTGAAACTCGGAAACCTGATCACCCGTGCAAAAAGTCAAACTGCCGGATCCAAAGAGTATCCAGTGCTTTCGATGACCATGGAACATGGGATGGTCTTACAAAAGGAACGGTTCAAGAAACGAATCGCCGGAAAGAATACGGAAAAATACAAGGTAGTTGAAAACGGCCAACTAGTCGTCGGATTTCCCATCGATGAAGGAGTACTGGACTTCCAAACTCTTGTACAAGCTGGAATTGTTAGTCCAGCTTACAAAATATGGGAACTCAAAGATTCATCCGTCTGCAATCTGAATTACCTAAGACGGTATCTACGTTCTAATATTGCGATTTCATATTATCGAGCACGCTTGCAAGGCACAACCGCGCGCCGAAGAAGTCTTACAGACCAGGCATTCCTCCAGTTACCAGTCCCCCTCCCTCCACTCGAGGAGCAGCGGAGGATAGCAGAAATGCTCGATGCCACGTCACGGATGATCGAAACTACGAAGACGGTGGAAGACAATTTAGAAAACTTCGCTAAAGCAGCATATTCTGAGTTTTTTTCTGGATTTGAATCGCCCGAAGTCTTGCTGACGGAGGTAGGAAAGTCTAAAGACGCAATTAAATGTGGGCCTTTCGGCACCCAGTTAAAACAAGCTGATTTTCAAACACAAGGGGTTCCCCTAATAGGAATCAAGAGCGTAAATTCTCGGTTCGAACTGTCTCCGTGGGAGTTTCTCGCACGAGAGAAAGCTGAACAGCTAGCATCCTACGATGTACGGCCTGGGGATATTCTAATGACACGCAAAGGGACAATTGGAAATTGCTCTCTCTACCCGCGTTCCTTACCACATGGGATAATGCATTCAGACCTTCTGAGAATCCGAGTTGATAACCCTCACATTAACCCGGCGTTTTTGCTACATCAATTGCACTACGATCACTGCATCCAAAGTCAGATTCGGAAACTTAGTCCTGGAGCTGTAATGCCTGGAATCAATGTTGGTAAGCTCAAAAAACTCAAGATACGAGTTCCACCTATTGAGTTCCAAGAGAGGTTTGCGAAACTTATCCAAGCCTCCGACCAAACCCGAGCGATTGTCAGAGCAAAGCTTAAGGCACTCATCGAGCTCCAGTCCTCCCTCTCCACCCGCGCCTTCACAGGAGAGCTCTAGCACTCGCCTTCACAATTAGCGAGGTTGGCGGTACACATTGACCACCTCTGCTGACACCCACCGCAACATTCCCGAAAACCGAAAGGGGGAGCGTCGACAAGCGAAGGCGTGCGAAAACGCGTTCGCAAGTGGGCCCGCGAGGGGGTTTACCCCGGGTAATGTACGTAGAAGATCCGTCACAGTTGAAATGACCGCATGGAGAACCGCATGAGTGCCACAATCGCCCACACGAACTTCGCCTTCGCCGTGGAAGCGTTCGGCGAGCTCGGCGTCGATGCGATCCGGGTGGAGCGCAACGCGCTGGGCAACCCGGCGATGGCAACAATGTTCGCCCGCCCCATCCTCGAACGACTGGTCAGGCACATCTGGCGGCTCCGCAAAATCGGTGATTTCCACGGCAGGAAACTCATCGATCTGCTCACCGATCCCCGGTTTGAGGCATATACCACCGAGCAGATCCGCGCCAAACTGCACGCCATCCGCCTTGCCGGAAATGATGCCTCCCACGGGGCGAGGCGCATCACCCCGGAGCAGGCGGTGCGCGTTACCCAACAGCTTTTCGACGTCCTCGCCTGGGCCGTCGCCACGCACTCCCCGCACCCTGAACTCCAACCAACCACACCATTCAACAACGACTACCTGCGCCCACCAGCGGGCACACCCGCGCCCAAGCGCGCCTCCGACGCGGAGGTGAAGAAGCTTGCGGAGGAACTTGCCGGCAAGGACCGAGAGCTGGAGGGGAAAGACAAGGAACTCGCGGAGCAGGCGCTGCTGTTGAGCAAGGCGGAGCAGGAAAAGCAGGACCAGGCGGAGGCGCACGCCCGCGAGCGCGCACGATTTGAAGCCAAGGCCAAGTCCGCCGAGGAACAGGCGGCGCTGACCAAGAAGCTGGAGGAGGAGATCGCCAAGCTCCGCGAGGAGCTGGTCACCCAGCAGGCGAGGCTCGCCGTGCCACAGAAGCAGGTGCTGCCGCCCACCGTCAGCGAGGCGCAGACCCGCAAGGACCTCATCGATCCGCAGCTGGAGCGCGCGGGGTTCGCGTTCGGTTCCAGCATCCTCGTGGAATACCCCGTCACGGGGATGCCACTGTCCGCAGAAAACCACACCGGCCAGGGGTACGTGGACTACGTTCTCGTGGGGCCGGACGGACGCAAGCTCGCCCTGGTGGAGGCGAAGAAATCCGCGCAGAGCATGAACGCCGGGGCGGAGCAGGCGCGGCTGTACGCCGATTGCCTCGAGCGCGAAACCGGGCTTCGCCCCGTCATTTTCCTCACCAACGGCTACCACATCCAGCTCGTCGACGATGCCGCGAGCCTCCCGGGCACGGGGCGCGGCTACGGTGCCCGCGAGGTGGAGGGCTTCCCCACCGCCGATCAGCTGCGCACCATGATTGCCCGGCGCGCTGGCCGTTTGCCGCTAGCTAGCGAGCCCGTCGACGCGAACATCGCTGGGCGCGATTACCAGCTGGAGATGATCAGGAACGTCACCGAGGCCTTCGACTCCGAGGGCCGCAGGCGGGCTCTTTTGGTGATGGCCACCGGAACGGGTAAGACCCGTGTGGCGATGGCGCTGGCCAAGCTGCTGCGTGGTGCCCAGTGGGTGGGCCGGGTGTTGTTCCTCGCCGACCGTAAGGCGCTTGTTGCCCAGGCGTGCGACGCGTTCAAGATCAGTTACCCCGAGTGCGCGCCGGTCAACCTGCTGGAAGACGCAGACGAGGTGGGCGAGGTGTACTTCTCCACCTACCAGACGATGATGGGACTCATCAGCGACGACGGGACATCGGAGGCGAAGTTCCGCCCCTTCGACTTTGACCTCATCATCATCGACGAGGCCCACCGCTCCATCTACTACCGGTTCCGACGCATCCTCGAGTACTTCGATTCCTACGTAGTAGGACTCACCGCCACGCCGAAGGCCGATATCCACCACGACACATTCGCCCTGTTCCACATCGATGGCAGGGAACCCACCGGCAACTACTCCCTCGAAGCGGCCATCAAGGACGGGTACCTCGTCCCGCCGGTCCCGTTCAAGCAAGACTCCCTCTTCCTGCGAGCCGGAGTGAGCTACGACGACCTCTCCCCTGAACAAAAGGTGGCCTGGGACAACCAGGATTGGGGAACCGACGAAGACGGAGACGCGCTGCCGCCGCCCGATGGCGTCTCCCCCGGCGAGATCAACCGGATCCTCTACAACCGCGACACCATCCGTAAGGTAGTGGGCAACCTCATCGAATGTGGCCACAAGGTTGACGGTGACAGGTTGGGGAAGACGATCATCTTCGCTCGCACCCAGCACCACGCCGATCTCATACTCGAAGAGATCAACAAACACTTTCCGGCCTTTGGCGGCGACGGCGCCGCAGTGATCACGCACTCCACACGGTATGCGGAAGCGGCCATCAAACGATTCAAGAAGATCGACGGCGATCTCCGTATCGCGATCAGCGTGGACATGCTCGACACCGGCATCGACGTGCCCGAGGTGGTCAACCTCGTGTTCTTCAAACCCGTGTACTCCCCCACCAAGTTCTGGCAGATGGTCGGCCGCGGCACCAGGCTTAGCCCGAACCTCTTCGGCCCGGGGCGCGACAAGGAAAACTTCTACATCTTTGACTACTGCGGCAACGTGGAGATGTTCAGCGACAAGCCCGTTACCGACCCCGCAGGCACCCGCCAGGCGACGCTCTCGGAACGGTTGTTTGTTGCTCGCGCGCAGCTCATTAGGCTTCTCGACGAATCGGACTCTTTATCTGCGCATTCTCGTTTGCGCGACGGCCTTGCCACTAAGCTCCACGAGCTTGTGCGCAGCGTCCCAGAGGGCCACGTGCTGGTGCGCCCGAGCGACAGGCCCGTCATCCACGCCTTTTACACGGATTCTGCGTGGGATCATCTTTCCGCCGACGACGTCACCCAACTTGCCGAGCACGTCGCCCATCTGCCGTTTACCGCCACCGTGAAGGAAAAACCCTCCGCCAAGCAGATCGACCTCCTCGTGTTGCAGCTACAGCTCGCACTGCTTGAAGAAGATGCCTCCTTTGCAGGGAACAAGCAGAAGCTCTCCACCACCGCCGGCGACTTGCTCGCCGTGGACCTCGCCCCCGTGCAAAAGCACGCCACTGTACTTGAACAGGTGGCGGACCCCGCGTGGTGGGACGGCATCACCCTCGAAGACCTCGACATCGCCCGCGTAGTCATCCGTGAGCTGGCGGAATTCATACCCAAGGGCGAACGCAACTTTGTGGACATCGATTTTGAAGACACCTTCGGTGAGCTCGAGCAAACCGAGCTCAGCCCCGTCCACGCTTCCACCTTCATCGGCGAATCCCGCGCCGAGGCCCGGCTCAAGGAATTCCTCGCCAGCCACGCCCAGTCCACAGCCATGCAGAAACTACGCACCGCCAGGCCACTGACCGCCGAAGACATGAAAGCACTGGAAATGCTGCTCGCCGAAGCAGGCGAAGAAACCGTAGAGCAGGTGCGCAGGAGCATCCCCGGCAGCGACAACCTGGGGCTCTTCATCCGCCGCCTGGTGGGACTTGACGCCGAAGCAGTTCGCGCAGAATTCGCGGGCTTCCTCGATGGAACTAACCTCACCGCCAACCAAATCGGCTTCATGCGCGAACTCGTCAGCCACATCGTGGAACAGGGTAGCGTCCACATTGGGGACTTGAGCGCCCCACCACTGGACGCCTACTCCGTCCTCGATCTCTTCGAGCCCGCCCAGATCATCGAGATCCACACGCACATTGATCGGATAAACGCGACGGCGGAGGTGAGCTAGCTTTCTTAGAGTAGTCCAGGTTTGTAGGCCTTGTAAGGTACACCGGCTCACTCTGAGTCCTTGGTTTCTGCCCAAAACGGAACATACCTCAGAGAGCGAACCCCAACCTTAGAATCAAAAACGCCATCATCACGGATATTCGTGAGGATTTCGCGGTGGCCGAGGGAGACATCGACAAGCTACCGAGGGGGGCGCGGGTGGGCGTGTGGGATCTACAACCGGCTCACCGACCGCTTAGAGGAGATGACACCTCAGGAGCTCCTAGCCCGGCGCGCCTCGGTGCCAACACGTGAGAAGGCGGCCATTATCGCGCGGGCGTTGCGCGGCTAGCGCTCGTGTTCCCAGCAGTAGAGGAGGCGCTGGACCAGCCGGTCGCGGACGGTGGGGTCGAGGCTTGAAAGGGAGCGGCTCATGGGGCGGCACACCACCACGAGCTCGGCGGCGAGCTTATCGGAGCCAAGGCCCGGGGGGACGAGCCCGGCGCGCTCGGCCTGGGTGAGGAAACCGTTCATGAGCTCGATGAGCTCCTCGCGCTTGGCGGAGACACCGGCGGGGATGAGCGCCGGATCCTCGGGGGCGAGGACGGTGACAAGCGTGCCGATGCCGTCGTTGACCAGGCTCCAGACAAAGTCCAACCACTTTCCGCGGGGGTCCGCGTCGAATTCGCGGGAGAGTCGAAGGATGCGTTCGCGGAGGCCGTCGAGAAGATAGTAACCGCAGGCTACGTCGAGATCGTGGCGGGTGGGGAAGTTGCGGTAGAGGGTGGCGATGCCCACGCCCGCGCGGCACGCGATGTCATCGAGGGTGATTTCACCTGCGGGGACATGACGGAAGACGTCGCAGGCTGCGTCGATGATGGCCTGGCGCCGTCTCGCAGCGTCTGCTCGCATGAACTATCCTTTCTACTTGACAAGTCTTTGTGACGGGCGTAACTATAGTACAACCGTAAGTGATAGTGAAACCTCCGTTTAGAGGAGTAAGAATGGACGAAGCTGTAATTTCAGCACGTGATTTGCAGGTGGCCGACGACCGCCCGCCCATCACCATGGATGTCACCGAGGGCCTCACCCTCCTCATCCAGGGGCGAGAGTCCCATGCCACCGAGTTGAGTCTCATCCTCGGTGGCCGCGTCCGGCCCCGCGCGGGAAGCGTGGCGTTAGGCGGAGAAACCCTCGAGCCCAGGAAACTGTTCAAGCGTGTGGCGCTCGCCGGCGCCCCGGAGATTGACACCCTGGAACGCGCAACCAGCGCGAAGGAAACCATCAGGGAACAAATAGCGTGGGCGCAACCGTGGTACAAGCCGGCGCCTAAGGACCCCATGAGCCACGCGCTCGCCGAGCCGTGGCTTGAGCCACTGGCGCTCGACATCGACCCGAAAACCGCGATTGGCAGCCTGCGGGTTATTGACCGGATCCGCGTGCGCGTGCTGTGCGCGCTTATTGCGAGACCCGACGCCGACCTTCTCATCGTGGACGACATCGACCAGCTCCGCGCCGTCGACCTGCGCGACGAGCTTTTAACAAACCTCAAGGCTGTGGCGGAGAAACTCCCCGTCATCGCCTCGTCGGTCAACCCCGACGCCTATCACATTGCAGATACCATCATCGACCTGAGGGAGCGATAAAAAATGGGTGCATTTCATCTTGGAACAAACGCCAGGCGCTTTGGGCACGGCGTTATCCCGCCGCTCGCCTTCCTCGTGGTCTCCGTCCTGCCGCTGCTGTTCGGTGGCCTGTTTGTGTGGAGCTACGCCGACCCGCTAGGCAACCTGCACAAGGTGCCCGTGGCCATTGTCAACTCCGACGCGGGCGACAAGGGGCAAACAGTTGCCGACAAGCTCGTGGAATCCAACGAGATGGACTTCCACGTGGTGAGCCCCGAGGACGCCGAGAAGGGCATCGCCGACGGAACCTACTACCTGGGGATGGAGATCCCCAGCGACTTCACCGACTCGGTCACCAGCATCAAATCCGACAACCCGCACCAGGCGACGCTTGCCGTGACGCTCAACAACGCCAACGGGTTTATCACCAGCATGCTGGGGAACCAGGCGACCACGCTCATGGCCGACACCATCTCCACCACCGTCTCGCACGAGGTGGTGGACCAGCTGCTCGTGGGGTTCAACACCGTGGGCGAGGGGATGGACAAGGCCGTCGACGGCGCAGGTCAGCTCGCCGATGGCGCAGGTCAGCTCCACGACGGCGCCGACAAGGCGAAATCCGGCGCGGGGACGCTCAACGAGAAACTCGGCGAAGCAGCACACGGCGCAGCCCAGCTCGCCGGTGGCGCCGACGAACTCAATGCCGGCGCAGGCAAACTACACGACGGCGCCACGCAGCTAGACAATGGTCTCGGCACCGCGCTCGACGGCGCCACGCAGCTATCCGGGGGACTCACCAAACTCCAAGGCGCCACCGCCCAGCTCGGCGACGGCGCAGGTAAAATCTCCGGCGGCGTGGACACCCTCACCGGGTTCGCCGCCGGGGTGGACGGCATCGTCGCCCAGCTTAATCAGGCAGCTGACCAGCTCGACGCGCTCCCCTACCCCGAGGCGCACGGCCTGGCCGCCCAGGTCCGCGCCACCCGCGACTCCATCACCACCAATGGCTCGCTCGGCCAGATCGCCGCCCTGCGCGACGGCGCCCACCAGCTCGCCTACCAGCTCGGCGATCCCTCCGCCGACTACCGCCTAGGCATCGACCAGGCCACCCAGGGCGCACGATCGCTTGTCGACGGGCTCACCAGGCTCAAAGACGGCTCCGGCACCCTGCTCGCCGGCACCACAACTCTCACCGACGGCACCCAGCGGCTCGTGGTGGGCACCCACCAGCTTGCCGACGGAACCTCCCAACTCGCCGCCGGATCCGACCAGCTCGTTGTGGGACTAGGTGACCTCAGCGACGGCGCCGTCCGGCTCGACGACGGCGCGGGTAAGCTCGCGCTCTCCCTGTCTGAGGGCGCCGAGAAACTCCCCCGCTTTGACGACGACGCCACGCGCGACGACGCCGCTACGGCCGGCAGCCACCCCGTAGGGAAGAACCTCGTGGCCGACACGCTCACCACCTTTGGCGTGGGGCTCTCCCCCTTCTTCCTCTCACTGTCCCTGTGGCTTGGCTCCCTCATCCTGTACATGGTGCTCAAACCCATCAACAGGCGCGCCATCGACTCCGGCACCTCACCTCTGCGCGCGGCAATGACGATCATGGTCCCCGGGCTCATCGTGGGCACCATCCAGGCCCTGCTCCTCGCACTCGTGCAGACTGAACTCATCGGCATCGAACCCGCCCACCCACTGCAATATGTAGGCGCACTGGTATTCATCGGCGCCGCCTTCAACATGGTGGTCCTATCCATCTACTCCTTCTTCGGCGCCACCGTGGGCAGAGTCATCGTCATGGCGCTCATGTCCCTGCAGCTGGTCTCCTCCAACGGCCTCTACCCGCCGGAGGTGCAACCAGGGTTTATCCAATGGGTCCACACCTGGGATCCGATGCGGTACTCCACCGACCTGCTCCGCCACGTCCTCGTAGGCAACTTCCCCGGCGACCCCCGGCCGGAGACGGCCATGTGGGTACTCCTCGGCCTCCTCATCGGCGGCATCCTCATCACCGTGCTTTCCAACTACCGCGAGCGCGTCATGATGCGCAAGGACCTCCACCCCGAGCTCACACTCTAGACCCCGGTTGTATTTAAGGCCCTGGACCTGGTTTTTGCCGGGTCTGGGGCTTTTGGGGGTTTCTGGGTTTTTTGGGGGGTGCTAAAGCGCGGTAATCTTTCTTGAGCCTCTAATTTGTTACCGGTTTACAGTCCTCGGTTCTAACGATATCGGGGTTTCCAGAGGTGCAAGAAAACTACCGTTCTTAGAAGCGCCGATGCCATAGCGCGACATGTGGAGCACGAGTGCGCCGTTGCGCACTAACAAACACACTCGGGCTTATACGGGTTTCAGTTTATGCGCACGCCAACATGACCGGGAATGATCAGGCAAACAGTGCGCCGTTGCGCAATGAATGCGGACGGACGGCATGGGGTTGAGTGTGCGCATAGTGCGCCGCTGCGCACTACCGGACGCGCTCGGGCGGTTATTGATTCTTGTCGCCAACATGATTGGGCATATTCAGGCAAACAGTGCGCCGTTGCGCACTCCGCTCGTTGGATCGCCAGCGTGCGCGTGACCTTGAGTGCGTAGGGGATGTCACGACCCGGTGGAAACAAAGACCTATTTTTTGGCTGAAAGCGGCATGAAGCGGCTGGTGTAAGTAGGCGGTTCAACGTGGAGGTTTAAAAACAACATGGGGAATAAGAAAAGGCGTGGCCACCAATGAGATGGTGACCACGCCTGTGAGTCTATGCAGCTGGTGAACTAGTTCTTCTTGTCGGAGGAACCGTTCATGATCGCGTCATAGATCTTGCCCTTGTCGGAGGAGGAACTTTTGTTATCCTTGCCCTGCTCCGAGGAGCCATTTTGGGTTTCTTCGGAAGAGCCGAGGATGGTCATTCCGTGGTCGAACCCTTCGGGCTGGCAGGCCTGGGCGATGAGGGTGGAGGCAAGGGCCACGATGCCGAGGGCACCGAGGGCGTAGCCAAGCGGCCTGAGCTGCTCGCCAAGCGGGGCGAACTGCTGGTTGATGGCCTGGATCTGGGCATCGATCTGGGCCTGAGCCTCGCGCATCCACTCTGGGCGATCATCGCGGCGGCCCTGGCGGCCGTGGTCGCCCCAGTTATCGTGGTGCCTGTCAAACTGCTCCTGGTACTGGCGGACCAGGGCGTTGAACTGGGCGTTGGCGGCGTTGATCTGCGGCTGGAGGGCCTGGGAGATCGGGCCGCCAATGGCCGCCAGGATGGCAACCGGCAGGAGCCAGAGGATCGGGCTGTTGGTGGCGAAGGCGTTGGCAAAGCAGCGCTGCACCTGCTCCTCGGACGAGCCGGAGGCATCTGGGTCCGGCTTCGGGGTGCTGCCGTTTCGCTGGTCCGTGACCACCACGGTGGTGGTGAGCTCGTGACCATCGGGGGTGGTTACCTTGACAGGGATCTCCACCACAGAATCCTTGGCGGTCTCCGGAGGCGTGACCTTGAGCTCGCCGGTGTCCTTGTTGATGGTCGCTGTCCAACCCTCGGGGACCTCACCCAGCTCGTAGGTGTTGCCGTCCTTGTGGCCAGAGAACACCGGGATCGTGACCGTCTTGCCACTATCGGTGGTGATCACCTGCGACGGATAGGTAGGAGTGCGCTCAACAATCGGCTTGTCCGGAACGGTCGGATTGTCCGGCGTACTCGGGGTGCCACCGCCGAGGACGGTAAACACGGCGTAAGAGGTGTAGGAAGCGCTACCGTCCTTCGGCGTGACGGTGACCGGGACCTTGACGTAATCGCCAGGCTGAGCGTCCTTCGGCGCGGTGGCGGTGACGTTACCGTTATCATCAACGGATACCGTCCAGCCCTTGACCGTGGCGGGAACCTCGAAGGTGTTCTCGGTGCCCTGCGGGTCAGCCTGGTTGGTGACCGGCTCGCCCGGGTTCACGCTCTCCACCTCGTACTGAACGCGGGTGGACTCATTGTTGGGGTTGGCGGGAATGCCGGCCATCGCCGGGACGAGAGTGCTGGTGCCATCCTTGAAGGTCACCTTCACGGGGATGACAACGCTATCACCAGGCTTGGCGGTCTTGGGCGCGATGGAGGTCACCGTGCCGTTCTCATCGACGGTGGCGGTCCAGCCTTCAATGCCGGGCTTCCAGGAGGGATCGATCTCATAGGACGCGCCCTCGGGGAAGACGGACTTCTCAAAGACCGGAACCTCGGCGGAGGAGCCAGGCTGCTGGTCCACCTTGGCGTAGGTGGGCGGGATGTTCACCGACTTTGTACCCACGCGGAGGACGCGGTCGACCGGATCAGCGGTCTTCACGGTGGTGGTGGTGGGGTCACCCTGCTTCTCGCCATTGACAAGCTTCCACACCTTGGTGGTGACCTCCTCACCGTTGGCGCCCTCGGCATCGGTGATCACGGTGCCGGCTGCCAGCGTGTCATCGACGATCACCTTGGTGTTAAACGGAACAGGTGAGGTGACCGCTTCGGTGATCTCGGTCTGCTTTTCTCCGGTACCGATGGTGATGACCTCGTCCTTAGGCTCGGTCACCACGGTCTTTGTTACCTCGCCGTCGTCTCCGAGGGTGAACTTGGTCTCACCGGGCACACCCGGCTCCACGCGGTGCTCGCCTGCGGGCAGGCTCGGATCCTCCACTACCTTGACGCCGTAGGCCGTGGACCTAGTCCAGGTGGGGGTTGCGCCCTTGGTGCCAACGCGGATGATCTCCGGGGTAGGCTCGGTCACCCGTTCCTGGCTGGACTGGGTGTCGGTGACCACGGAGTTTTCGATGGTGTTGGTGGTGGTGATACGGAGAACACCCGGCTTGCCGGCTTGGGCTACCTCCTGGGTTCCCGCATCCATCGACGGATCGAAGACTATCTGGGTTTCATAGGCGATATCGACATCGGTGACGGTGACATTCTTATTCGCAGTCAGCGCACCGACGCGAATCTTCTCGTTCACGGGCTCTTTTGTCCGCTTGGTTGTCACTTGCGGGTCGCCGCTGGGTTTGCCGTCGACAAGCTTCTGAGTGGACGTCTCCGTATCCTCACCGAGGACACCAGCCTGGTCAACAACCTTTTGACCGGGGGCGAGGTCCGGGTCGACGGTGACCTCAGTGGTGAAGGGGACCGGCTTGGTGGTGGTGGTGACGAGCTCGGTGGCACCGGCCTTGGGGCCGTACTCAATGATCTCCTGGACGGCGTCCTTAGTGGTCTCCTCGCTTGTCGACGTCGCCTTCCCGCCGGTGGCCTCGAAGTTCACCGTCTTTTTCAGCTCGCCATTCTGGCCCTTCTGGACCACCCGGGTCTCGCCGGGCTTAAGGTCCTTGTTCTCGCGCAGGACCGTCTGGTAGGGCACGGGCACCGTCCAGGAGACAGAATCTTGAGCTGGCTTGGTGCCCACGATGACAACTTCGTTGACGGCCTCTTTGGTGGTCACCCACTCGCCGTTTTGAAGCTCAGCGAGACCGGGCTTGCCCACGGTTTCGGTCTTGTACGTCCCCGACTCAACCGTGGGATCGTACTTGTACTCCACCGTGAACGGGATCGGACGAGTGGGCTGAGCAGCGACGTTGATCTCCGCGGAGCTCACGTCCGTGGTGCCATCGGCGTAGGTGACCTTCACAGGCACCGACACCATATCGCCGGGCTGGGCCTCCTTCGGGGCGGTGGCAACAACGTTGCCGTTATTATCAAGGCTCACCGTCCACGTGCCGTGGTCGGTGGTCACCGCGTACTCGGGGTTGCCAAACTGGTTGTTATTGCCGGTGGGCTTGACCGTATCCGATGCCTCAATAGCGTACGGATCATTGGCCGACACGTTGACATCATCGGGCTTGTCCAGGTTGAGCGGGCTCGTCACCGTCTCGCCGGGGACCACCGTCTTGGGCGGGTAGACGGGCGTGGCCTCGTAGTTATTGGTGAGGTTCACCACGAACGGGGCGTACACAACGTCCGAGCTGCCATCCTGGTAGTGAACGGTGACCGGCACATCGATGTGGTTGCCCGGGCGGGCATTCGCCGGCGGGGTGGCCGTGACCTTGCCGTCCTTATCCACCGACACTTTCCAGCCGTTGATGTCGCTTGGCACCTCGTACGGGGTGGTGGGCTGGAGATCGCGGACAGGCGGCTGAGAGCCTTGCGTGATATTGCTGGTCACAGCGTTGCCGGGGGTGGTAGTGGACTGGTTGTAAACCGGGCTATACACGCGGGACTGATCGCCCACCACAACCACGGTGGCGAAGGTGGTATCGGTGGAACCATCTTTGTAGGTCACCTTCACCGGGATATCCGCGGAACTGCCGGGAACGGCCTTATCACTAATCGGGGTGGTGATAACGCCCGTTTCCGGGTCGATTTCCACCATATCCCACGTGATGTTGCGAGGCGGTGCGATATAACCGGGCTCGTTTGGATCCATGATGATGGAGTATTTGGGCTCAGACAGTGCATGCATGCGGGTTGTATCCACCTTGCTGGTGGTCTTGGTGCCCGGCTTGCCACTGACCGTGGCGTAGGACGGATCGTTGGCGTCCTTATCCGCGCCGACGACGGTGAACTCCGCCGGCACCAATGCCTTGGTGCCATCCGGGTACCTGACGCTGACGTTAATGGTCGCGCTATCGCCCGGCTGCGCATCCTTGGGCGGTGTGGCCGTGACGGTACCCGACTCATCGACGGTCACTGTCCACCCCTGGGGGAGCTTCTTAGGAAGCTCGTACTTGGCAAGTTTTGGATCGCTGAGCTGCGTCCTAATCGTGCTCTCCACCGGGTTGCCGGCCGTGGTGACACGCTCCACGTACTCGGCGGCATCCTTGCCGTCGCCCTTGCCGTTCACGCGGAACGTGCCCGTAATGGTCTGATCGGCAACGCCGCCGTCGTAGTGCGCCACCACCGGCACGGTGAGAAACGCCCCCGGCAGCGCCGTATCCGGCACCGTGGTGCTGATCTCGCCGGTGTGGGGATCAATTTTCACCTTCCAATCGCCAAAGGTGGTCTCGGTTGTACCATCCTGGAACGAGTACGAGGTGGGCATCGCATCATCGGGCTTGCCGCTCAGTCCGTTTTTCGGCTCGACCGGCGTGAGCGAGAGCTCATCTTTCACCACACCCGCGGTGGAACCGTAATCCGGCACCTTAATGCTGGTGACCACCTGGAACGGCGCCTCAACAACATCGGTGGTGCCATCGGGGTAGGTGGCCTTCACCTTGGGAGTAATGGAGGAGTTGTTGGGGGCATCCTTGGGCGAGGTGGCATGCACCGTGCCGTCTGCATCAACGGTCACCGTCCAGCCCTCCGGGTAACTACCCGGCACGACCTCGTAACTTGTGGGTTTAACCGGGGAGCCCTTGCCCAGGATCCGCTTGAGTGCGACAGGCTGCGTAAGCTCCGCGCCCTGCAGGCCCGTGGCCGGCTCCGTGGGATAGGTCACGTCTGTGACCTGCGTGTTATTGGGCCTCACTATGGCAAGAAGCGGAATGGAATCCACCGACCCGTTGGTGTAGGTCACCTTCACCACCGGCTGGGAGAAGGTGCCCGGCCGCGGCTCGCCGCCACCAAACGGGGCTGTGACCTTCACCGTGTAATCGCCTTTGGCGGGATCGACGAACTCGGCCTCCCAGCCCGGCTGCACGAGCTCGGTATCAAGCTCCACCGTGGCCAGCTGGTTTTTAACCAAGTCCGCGATCTTATCCTTGATCCCGGTGAAGGTCACCGACTGCGCGCTGGTTGCCGGCTTGCCGTCTGTAATGCCGGAAATAATCTGCACCTGCGACGGATCATACTGCGGATCGTGGTACTTTTCATCGTCCGTGGTGATGGTGTGGGTGGAAATCTCATTGGCCACCTTGTACCTTTCCAGCGAATCGATCGATGACTGGTAGACGTAGGTATCGTCGTCGGGCTCGTGATTCACCGGATCTGTAGCCGCTGCCTTGAGCTGATCGAGGTCGCGGGGCAGGGCGACGGCGGTGAAGCTCACGGTGTCATCGTCCGCCCACTTTTCACCGATGAACTTAGGCCACGTGTAGTACAGGTCTTTCCCGTCCCGTCGCACCTCGCCCGCATAGCTCCCCCTTTGGGTCTTGGCCGAGACCTTGATGCGTGACAGCGAGTCATCGTCGGCGTTAATCGTGCCGATCTTCACCTGCTCGCCGGGCTTGATCACGGCCTTATCCACATTTGACCAGTCAATAGTGATGGGCGAGCAATTGACTTGCTCACTCGGCCAGGGGTTGACCTGGGCTCTGACAAAGGCGTTCGAGCCCACAAAGGCTTTGAGTTTCGGGTTATCTTCCGTGTACTTGCTCTTCCACGCCGAGACGATGCCCTTGGACGTGGCCATATTTTTCACGTCGCCCTCGGAAAAATTCTCGGCCAGTTCAATGTTTGTCTGCCTTTTAATTGTGACGCTCATTGGTTTGGTGCTCACGCGGTTGACCTTGGGGAAACCTGTATTAGTACCAAGCTCGGAGCCTTCGGCCATAGCCGGGATATCTTCGGGCGCAATCGCCGTAAACCGGCCCGAATCGCTCACGATGAGGTTGGCAAAAGTGCGATCCTGAGAATTGGTGATGCGATACTGAAAGCCGTAGGCCCGCTTATCCGGCGAGCCTGCGCTGGGGTTGATGGTAAACAGCTCCAGGCCGGCCCGTGGCTCGGCATCCAGCGGAGCATAAAATTCGACCACGCAGCTGCGATTACCGCTGATGTCAGAGACCTTCTGCTTATTTTTTTCAATGAAGGTGTCACTCTGCTCCGCGGTGATATCTTCCCCCACGAGCTCCGCCGCGAACGCCGGTGGCACAGCCGTTAGCGTTCCCAAAGCCAGAGAGATGGATGAAATGACTGAAATGACGCGCCTGCGCGGCTTCGGGGCGTTCGAACCACCTTTGGTCTCCACGGTGGATCACTCTCCTACTCGTATATTTTTTAGGGATTGGATTGAAGGTTTTGAGTCCAGACTCTTTAATATTTTACCAGGTTTTTCACAGCGCATATAAAATTGGCGGTGAGCTACCATACATCTTTTCTCAGCGGCACACGCTAGGAACCGGTTTGCAGGCGCGCAGTAGTACCGGAGGACGGCGATAAGCGCCACGAGGTGCCCCGGAAAAAGGCGATGGGGAAGTCCAGCCCAGCCACGGCGGAGTTGGGGTTAAGCGCCAAACGTGTGTCTAAATAGAGTTGTTTTTTACTCTGTGGGCTGGTGAAACATTGATGGTACGCTCTCGGCGTGAGGGCATCGGGGGCTGATCCATCGGGTTCCACCACTTCCCGGTGCACATGTACTAGGAGCAGTATTCGATCCTTATTGGATGAGTACACC
>NZ_KV821059.1:26840-122198 GCF_001815555.1 Corynebacterium sp. HMSC073D01
TATTGGATGAGTACACCGAGACCTTACTGCCCGGTTTGTCACGGGCCAATGAAACGCAACGGAAAAACAGTCAAAGGCGCCCCACGCTGGCGGTGTAAGAATCCAGACTGTGGGACATCAACAACCAGATCACACACCGACGCCAGCCACGCCACACGATTTCGCGTGTTCATGGATTGGATCATGGGCACGCGTTCGCTTGACCAGATAGCCGCCTCACACAAGCATGGCCTGCGTACATTGACACGATGGTTTAAACCTTTTTGGGCAGTCCAGATTCCTGACAACACTGATTGCGGGGACCCGTAATGTAGGTTGACTCCCATGCCACGCAGCCTTCTCATTTCCACTCGGCCGACGTTTGTGGAGCAGATCCTTACTGGCACCAAGACGGTGGAGCTGCGGAGGAAGAAGCCGCAGCTACGTCCAGGGGCCACGGTGTATATCTATGCGACCGCACCGGTGAAGGCTGTGGTGGCTCGTGCACAGTTGGCAGGGATAGTGTCGTTGCCCCCGGCGCGCCTGTGGGAAGAGGTGGGGGAGTTTTTCCACTACTTCGCGGGGTGCAGCATCGGGCATGGCCTGGTGCTTTCCAGCGTCGAAAAGCTCGCAGAGCCCGTGACGATGGCGGAGCTGCGGGAGTGCGGGATCGCGGTGCCCCAGAGTTGGCGCTACCTCCCCCACCGTCCCGGGGTGACAGGTGAGGAAAGGTGAGCACCAAGCGTCGAGAAGCGAAAATGACTAGGCCAGCGCACCGATGATGTAGTCCCAGGCGGCGGAGGTGACGAGGTCGACAGGTGAGACGCCGCCGAGGCCCGCGACCGCGATGACGACGCCGACGATGGGTGACATGGAGAAGCGGGAGCACAAATCCAAACATGGGAGCCCTACGCGGGCAAGTAGGCAAGCGCGGTGGCGGTGAAGGTTTTCACGGCCTTGGGGAGGACGGAATCATCGACGTAGAAGTCGACGGAGTGGAGGCCGACATCGGAAGGGGTGAAGAAGAGCATGAGGCTGGCGAGGCCGCCGTTGTCCTGGACGCGCTTCATCATGTAGGAGTAGTCCTCCGAGGCGGTGAAGGGGATCGCCGGGGTGGTCTGCGGGCGGATCCCGACGGTGGCGGCAGCCCGGGCGATGACCTGGGCAAGCTCGTCGTCGGAACGAAGGGAGATGGCCTCGCCGACCGTGTCGATGTCCACCTCGCACTCGTACATCGCGGCGGCCGCTTCGATGACGGTGCGGGCACGCGTGGCCATGAACTCGTTGATCTCCGTTGTCTCACCGCGCACCTCCATCTCCAGGTGGGCACGCTCGGCGACAATGTTGCGGTTGTCTCCGGCTTCTAGCTTGCCGACGGATACTCGCGTGGAGCCACCCGAATGGCGCGAAATGGCGTACAGGTTAAGGGTTGCGGCACAGGCGGCGAGCAGGGCGTTTTTGCCCTTTTCGGGGGCGCCGGAGGCGTGGGCGGCACGTCCTGAGAAGGTGACATCGAACTTGGTGGTGGCAAGGGCCCCAGAGCTCGCCGGGGCGAAATCGTATTCAGCGAAGGGGTGGGGCCAGACGTGCTGGCCAAGCATGATCTCCACATCGTCGACAAGCCCAGCGGAGACCATGGCCTGCGCACCGCGGACGCCTTCCTCGGCCGGCTGGAAGAGGATCTTGACCGTGCCCGACCAGGAATCCTTGAGCTCCGCGAGCGCGCGGGCGACGCCAAGCCCCATTGTGATGTGGGCGTCGTGACCGCAGGCGTGCATGGATCCTTCGTGCGCGGAACCGTGTTCCGTTTTCTCCGTGAGGGGGAGGCAGTCGATATCGAACCGCATGCCGACGACCGGGCCGGGACCGTTGTGCAGGACCGCGACCGCGCCCGTGAGCCCCCCGGCGATGGCGCGCACGAACGCCGGATCCGCGCCCTCCTCGATGGCGCGGGCGATGGCGTCCTCATCCTCAGCGGGCGACGGGAGCCCCATGCGGGCGCTGGGGTCCGTGGCGTCCGCGCCCGTGAGAACCTCGTAGCCGAGGTGCCGTAGCTCGGTGACAATACGTGCCGTCGTGCGATACTCCAAGAAACCGAGCTCCGGGTAACGGTGAAAATCCCGCCGCCAGGAAACAAGCTGGTCCTGGAAGGCATCGACGCACGCGACGACCTTCTCCGCAGCTTCTTGGGCGATAGTAGGCATGTCCTTCCTCCTCATTGGAATGTTTTTTTCGGTGAGGTACTTTACTTCTTGTGTGAAACTTTCGGAGGAGTGGTGGCGGATCACACACAGCGCTGTGGGTGAGCGCACACCTCCTTGCCTTTCCCGAAACGCCTGCCTACCTTTGAATATAGAACGTAACTTGAACTAGGAAGGCACCCCCCAATGCTCCGGAAATCACTCGTGCTACTCACCGCAGGAATGCTCACGCTCAGCGGGTGTTCTGCTACTCCACGCGATGTCCCTGCCGCCGGATCCCGGGCGGTCACGCTCGCGCTGTCCACCGAGAAAAACCCGTTCTTCCTGCAGGTGCGCTACGGGGCGCAGGCGAAGGCCAACGAGCTGGGAATCGACCTCACCGTCCTGGATGCGGGGGATGATGCGGAGGTGCAGGCCGCGCAACTCGACGACGTTTCTTCCGGCGTCGCGGTGGTGAACCCCGCAGACTCCGAGGCGCTCGCCCCCGCCGTGTCCCAGCTGAACGAGAAGGGCATCCCCGCCATCACCGTCGACCGCACCATCACAGGCGCCGACGTCGCCGCGCTCATCGACTCCAACAACACCGAGGGCGGCGCGGCCGCGGCGTCGGTTTTGGCCAAGGCAATCCGCGCCCAAGGCGAGGTCATCGTGCTGCGCGGCATCGAGGGAAGCTCCTCCAGCGCCGAGCGCTACGAGGGATTCACCCAGGCCATGGCTGAGCACCCACGCGTCCGCATCGTCGCCGCCGAGGCCGCCGACTTCGACCGCGACACCGCCCGCGACCTCGTCACGGACCTCCTTTCCGACCACCCCGACGTGGCGGGGATCTTCGCCGAAAACGACGAGATGGCGCTCGGGGCCGTGGACGCGCTCGGGGAACGCGCCGGAAAAGACGTGAAGGTGGTGGGCTTCGACGGCACCGAGGAGGGCGTGCGCGCCGTGAAGAACCGGAAGCTCGTAGCAACGATTGCGCAGCAGTCCTCCGAGCTCGGCGCCACCGCCATTGAGCAGGCCGGGAAGCTCCTCGACGGCGAGGCGGCGGAGAGCGTGCACACGCCGGTGATGGTGGTCACGCGGGATAATATTGAGAAGTACCGGCCGCTGTAAGAATGGTATTAGCTGATTTCAAAACGACGGATCAGGTCTGCTCCCCAGGTACGGGGGACCTTGCCCTGGCGGCGTAAGCTCCCAACCACAATTGCGGGACTGACGGAATGATCGGACGCGCAGGTTACAATCCCCTCAGCGGTATAGGGCTGAGGGATCGCGTCTACAACGGTACCGTCTAAAAGCGCGTTCGCCACCCAGTTATCCGCCTTACGTTCAGGCTGCGGACGAACAGCCGAATCCTTTTCACGGTCAACCCTCCCCGTCTCATAGTCCGCAGTAAGGATATGAGCCAGCTCGTGAAACAGAGTGAACCAGAAGACGTCCTCCCGCTTATAACGGGGTTGCCGTCGTACTCAAACGAAGCGCCGGAGACCTGAGAACCGGGAACCGCCGACGCTGTGGAGCATGCGCCGGACCGCTGGAACAAACGATGAAGGATCCTGGACAGATGCTGAGCGCAACGAAGAAGTGAGCTTTTCCAAACCATCCCTGTCCGCATCAAGCTGCTTTTTAACCAGCTTCATTCTGCACCCGCTGTAGCTGCACCACCGCCAGAACCGAGAAAAGCAATCGAATCAGAACCTGCACACAGATCACGGAATGCATCGGCGCAAGCAACTCGCCTGTGGGCAAAAACCTCGCGTACCAGCTCCTGAGGATTCCTCCAGTTATGTGTGACGATCCCAGCCCTTTGTAGCCGGGAGACGCAAGGCCCAGGAAGCACGGACCCAAGTACGTTCGGCGAGCAACGTAGCGAGCCTGGACCCGGTGACGAGGGCAAGTTTAACGGCCATCTCCGGACTGGTCGGGGCGTACCTCAGGTGCTTAGTAGACGTTCCGAGCCGCATTGCCAGTCAGGTCTCCCGTCAACGCCGCCGTTCCGACCGTCAAGGACGTGCCACTTTCCGGGGCCGGCCTTTGCCAAACGTAGAAGCTCTGCGAAAGTGGAATAGTCGGTGATTTCGTTCAGGCGACGATCGCGGTTCTTTAAAGCTTGATGCCCATATTTTCTTGTACAAGCTGTGTCATCTTCGAAGACCCTCCGTGTTCTTTCGTCCTTGTACCTACTTGGTAAACAAAAGCCGAGACCGAAATTTCCCCGTTAAGACATTTTTACGATACAACGACTTCCTTAGCCCTGCGACCGCAACCACCGAGCGTCGACAAGCAAAAAATTAAGCACAGTGATAGCTAACGTTCATCTGGTGGACACCTTGGTCTTCTATGTTGAATGAGTATTCACGCATTCAGCGGAAGGAAAGCAATGTCCAATAAAGTTGAATCGTTGCCGGAGGTCGACGTCACCACCGGCGACACGAAGAAGGACTGGCGCTGGCACCTGTGCTTCGGCGGGCTGACCGCCGTCGCCCTCGTGTGGACGATTATCTGGGGCTTCGACTACGTCGCCCCGGGCGCCAACAAGCTCCTCCTCATCACAGCCATTATCTTCGCCATCTTCATGGCCTTCAACATCGGCGGCAACGATGTCGCCAACTCCTTCGGCACCTCCGTCGGCGCCGGGACGCTGTCGCTGAAACAAGCGCTGCTCGTCGCCGCGATCTTCGAAGTGTCCGGCGCGCTGCTCGCCGGCGGCGAGGTCACCGACACCGTGCGATCCGGGATCGTCGACCTGTCCGCGATTAACGGGCTCGACCCCATGGAATTCGTGTACATCATGATGTCCGCGCTTCTCGGCGCCGCGGTCTGGCTGTTGATTGCCACGCGCATGGGCTGGCCGGTGTCCACCACCCACTCCATCGTCGGCGGTATCGTCGGCGCGGCGCTCACCGTCGGGTTCGTCACGCACAAGGGCGGCTGGTCGATGGTGCAGTGGGGGGAGATCGGCAAGATCGCGATTTCGTGGGTGCTGTCTCCGGTACTGGGCGGCGTAGTCGCGTACTTCCTGTTCAAATGGGTCAAAGAATCCATCCTGGTATACAACGAACACGCCGACCAGCAGCTGCGCGAAATCAAAACCCGGCGCGCCGAACTGCGGCGCGACCACAAGCAGCGCTTCGAACGGCTCGACGAACTCCAGCAGATCAACTACACCAACGCCATGGCGCGCGACGCGGCGCTTGTGGCCGAGGAAAACTACGACCCCGAACTGCTGGAATCCGACTACTACCGCGAACTGTACAAAATCAACGAAAAACGCGACAACGTTGAGGCGCACAAAGCGCTGGAAAACTGGGTGCCGCTGCTGGCCGCGTTCGGCGCCATCATTATCGCCGCGATGATGCTGTTCAAGGGCCTGAAGAACACGCCTTTGGACTTCTCCACGCTGCAGAAATTCCTCATCATGGGCATGGTCGGCGCCATCGTGTGGATGGCGGTGTACATCTTCGCGCGGTCGTTGAAGAAGAAGTCGTTGTCGAATGCCACGTTCCTGCTGTTTAGCTGGATGCAGGTGTTCACGGCTTCGGCGTTCGCCTTCTCCCACGGCTCCAACGACATCGCCAACGCCATCGGGCCGTTCGTCGCGGTTTTGGACGTGCTGAAGACCGGCGAGATCAACGACGAGGCCGAGGTGCCGATCGCCGTCATGATGGCGATGGGCGTGGGCCTTATCGCCGGCCTGTGGTTCATCGGCCGCTACGTGATCAAGACCGTCGGCTCCGGGCTGACGAAGATGCACCCGTCCTCCGGGTTCGCCGCCGAGCTGTCCGCGGCGGGCGTGGTCATGGGCTCCTCTCTGTTGGGCCTGCCGGTTTCCTCGACGCACATCTTGATCGGCGCCGTGCTGGGCGTGGGCATGGTGAACAAGGCCGCCAACTGGAACCTGATGAAGCCGATCGCGACGGCGTGGGTTATCACGCTGCCGATCTCCGCGGTTATCGGCGCGGTGACGGTTTCGATCCTGCGCGTGCTGTTCTAGATTATTTTTTAGCCGGGGCTCCGCATTGTTTTGCGGGGCCCTTTTTTGCCTTAGAACGGGTGTTCCGCTACGTCACTTTGGGCGTGGAAAGCACCACTTACCTTTGTTTCTAGAAGGCCCATTCCGGGCCGATAGATGAAAGGTAATTACATATGTTTATCCCCGTAGTTCTTGACTATGCCATTCTCTCCAAGACGAACGAGGCGGTGGTTACGCTGTCGGCCCGCGGTGAGTGCCGGGCTGAGGTTTGTCGGCTTGTCGACGTCGGAAAGCTAGCGACCTCCTGGTTCCTAGACGTGGCGCTTCGCAATACGGACCACACGGTGGGGTTATATACCTCGGTTAGAAGCATTGGGGCGCTGGTGCGAGAGCACCCCGAGCTGTTTAGAAACGTCCGCAGGTTTAGCACCGTGGCGCCGGTTTTAGCAGAAGATTTCGCGCTGGCGCGTGACAAGAAGAACTCCATAGTGGAAGAGCGCATCCGCTCCTTGGTGAACCTCCCCATCGAGGAGGGCATGGTGGTGGCGACCGACGCGTCGCTCGGCACCGGACACCGGGCAGGAATTGCCGCGGTTGCCACGCGCGGCCGCGTACAGGCACGCGCTGTGACGGTGGAAAGCGTCGCCGACGCGGAGTTCTGGGCCGTGGAAATGGCGCTTACCACCTGGGCCGGAAAGACCCCGGTGCTGCACATCCTCACCGACTCCCAGATCGTGTACAAGGCGCTCAACGGCGCGGAGAAGCCCACCGGGTGCGCAACCTCCCTACGGAAGTGCTTCAAGCGGATGGACCGCGCCGAGGTGTACGTGCACTGGGTGCGCGGCCACCGAGGCAACGTGCTCAACGAGCTGGCCAACGACGTGGCGATGTACACGCGCAGGAACGCCTGCTGGGGGCTCGTCGACACGCAAAAAGAGATGCTGGAGCGGTCGAAGGTGGAACTGAAAGCCATGCTTGTCGACCGAAAGCTGAGCGACTTCATCCCCGCAGCGCGCGGCGAGGACGCGTGGACGGCAACGGGGTACGCGGCGTAATTTGCTTGCTCCATTTTGACCCCTTTTTTCGTCTTAAAATGGGGCTTGACGCTTGCTTGCTTCTCCCGCCTAAAGAAAGGCCCACCATGGCATCCTCCAAACAATCACCTGTCATCTACGCCCTCATCGGGGCTATCGTGGTGCTTGTCGGTGTCGTTTTGTTACTGGCGTACTTTTCGCTACGGGCGCCGGATGAGACGACCGCAATTACCAGTACGCGGACAAGCGAAAGCACGAGTGCCAGCGCGAGTCCGACAGAAGACAGGTGCGGAGTGCTCGCGCAGAATGCCGTAAGCGGGATGACGAAACCGCAACAACAATACTGCGACGGCGAATGGCTGTGGGCCGGGCAGGAACAATCAGACCACCTCAACCTCTACCACTGGACCGACCGATGGGAATACTTCAAACCCGACGGAACAGACAACTACGCCGGCTACGACTGCTACGACGAGGATCGGCTTGAGGCTGCGGGTGCGCCGACGGCGCTGGTGAGCAAGCTGAACATCTGCACCAGCGATGCGCCAGCGACATCGCAGGCGAAGGCTGCGGAGGACGAATTCGCGTGGGCGGGACCGCCACTACAGTGCGACGGGCGATACATCCTCATCGTGGAATCCGTGCTCGTCGCGCCAGGCGACAACCCCTACGACCCGACGTGGGAGGCGCTGAAAAAATGGCCGGGGGCGCACGTGTCGTACGCCGTGTGCTCGTCGCTACGCGGAACATACGACGGCAAAGATGTGTACGCCGTGTACTACGACGCGGGGCACAGTGTGTCCGAGGTGTGCGCGCTGAAGGCGAAGTACGGCGGCAACGCGCGGTCTCTGAACAACGCGGGAGACTTCTCAGACCCCTGCTAAACAGGGCTTTTGTAAATCGAGCAGCCTCGGGAACCCACTTTCTAGCGTTAGTAACAGGCGCAGAAAGGCTATTTCATCATGTTTATTCCTGTCGCTATCGATTACGAGAAGGCACACCGCGCGGACAAGGGCGTTGTGACACTATCGGGAGGTGGGGCAACGAGCGTTCAGGTCTGCTCCGCTAACTCGGTAAAAGACGTGGCCGCTGAAATGTTTATTCAGTTCGTCATCGACCACACCGCGGATACGTTAGGGCTGTACACGTCCGCATCCGCAATCAAGCAGCTGATCGCCGGGAACCCCTCGTTGTTTGCCAACGTACACATGTATAGCGTGGTCCAGACTTCGGTAAAAAACGACTACGAGGCGGCGCGGGCACTCAGGAAAAGAACCGTCGAAAAGCTACAACCCACCGAGGAGAGGCCTCGCCAGAGAAGAGACATCGTGGTAGCAACCGATGCCTCCCTGGCGCGAGGCGGCACACGGGCGGCAATCGCCATGATCTCGACGTACGGGAAGGTGCAGACACGTATTCGGAGAGTAGCGGGGATCAACGAAACAGAGCTCCACGCCGTACAGCTCGCCGTCGCAGAATACGGAAAGCGCGCCGTCAACCTGCATATCCTCACCGACTCGCGATACGCGTTCACAACGTTCGAATGCCCTCCCACCACCGCGAAGGTTCACCTGCACTGGGTTCGCGGGCACAACGGCAACGTCCTCAATGGGCTAGCCGACCGGGCGGCTCGCTTTACGCGTCGAAACGACGCGTGGAAACTGCCTGAGATGCAAGAACAGATGGAAGACAGACTGCGGGACGAGATTCGCGAGATCATGAAAGGAAAAACGCCCGCAGAGTTTATTCCTACCGCGGGCGAAGATACATGCGCTGCCTAACTACTCGAGACCGAGAGCCTCAGCGATAGTGAAGTGGAGATCCGTCTGGTCGGTGAGGCCGGCGACGTTGGCGGCACCCGGACCGAAGGCGGCGATGCGGAGCTGGGCGCCCGTGTGGCCCTGGGACTCAACATCGACGTTCTCGCTGGTAGCGTAACCAACCGTCATGGTCGCGCCGTCCTTCGTGGTGAGGTTGCGGGACAGACCCGGGTAGACGATGTCGCGGGCCTCCTCGACGGAAATCTCGTTCTTCTTGGCGAGCTTGTCGATATCCTCCTGGCTCACATTGCCGATCACCTGGGAGGTGTGGGAGTGATCCGCGGTGACGATGACGAGGGTGTTGCCGTCGGCCTTGGCGAAGTCGAGGGCCTTCTGGACGGCCTCGTCAAGATCGACGGTCTCGCCGATCTGACCGCACGGGTTCGCGTTGTGGTCCTGCTTATCAATCGAGGCGCCCTCGACCTGGAGGAAGAAACCTTCTTCGCCGTCCTTGAGAACGTCGATGGCCTTCTCGGTCATGGCGGCGAGAGTCGGGACGTCCGCGGTGCGCTTCGGGTTATCGGTGCAGGTAGCGGACTCCTGAAGGTAACCGTACTTCTCGGCCTTCGGGCCCTCCCAACGGACCGGCATGTTGCCCTCGGAGAAGAGGCCGAGAACCGGCTTGTCCTGGTTGGCCTCGGTGATCTTGTCGAGCTCGGCGGCGGTCGTGGGGAGCTGGTAGCTTTGTTCCTTTGCGAGGTCGAGGACGGTCTTGCCCTCCGGGGTCTTCTGGTTGAAGGCCTTCGCGCCACCGCCCAGGGTGATGTCCGCGCGGGTATCGACAATCTGCTCGGAGATGGAGCCCTTGCCGCCCTTGGCCTTCAGGTCATCGCCGCACTTCTCGGCATCCTCCGGGCCGTAGCACTTGCGGGCCTTCACGTGCGCCATCTGGACGGCGGGGGTGGCGTCCTCGATCTCGGCGGTAGAAACGTTGCCCGTCTTCATGCCCTTCTTCTTCGCCATTTCCAGGAGCGTCTCGTGCGCCTCGCCGTGGATATCGACGGCGATCGCGCCGTTGTACGTCTTCGTGCCCGTGGCCCAGGCGGTGCCGGAAGCGGCGGAGTCGGTGACGTAGTTCGGCTTGCCGTCCTTATCCAGGGAGTAGTGCGTGTACTGGCCGGTCACCGGGAGGGCGTCGATGCCCTTGAAGAAACCGCCGGCGCCCTCGGCGTAGTTGCGGGCGACGGTGATCTCGGAATCACCCATGCCGTCACCGATAAGGAGGATGACGTTCTTCGCGCCGGACTGGGAAATCGCGTCCCGCATGAACTGCGTCTGGTCGCCGGTGAGGCGGCGGGCGCCACCGTAGGTGGCGAGGTCCCCTTCTGCGGCGCGGTTCGCGATGTCCGAGTCGAGGTCCACGGACTTGGCGGTGTTGGAAGCGGACACGCTCGAGGTGGCGTTATCACTGCTGCTGGTGCTGTTCGTGGTGCTATCGGGGCTCGTGCAGCCGACGGCGAGGACGGCAGCGGCGCCGAGGCCCAGACCGAGCTTGAACATGCGATTCATGGGTTGCTCCTTAGTACTAAGCAGATTTCTCTTACTTAGCGCAGGCTATGCTCCCAGAGTTTCTTAAACGTTTCAGATACGTGAATTACAGATGAAAGATTGGTTACCTTTTGTGGGGGCGAGAAGTTGCTAGTTTTGTTTGCGCGGCTACGGGGGCGGTGGGATCGGTGTAGCGGCATTTTAACGGGCACGCGTGGTTAGAAGAAAGGGCACACGCCATGAACCGCAGCACTCACCCTCGATCTCGTCACGCCGGTCGCCAACGCCACATCCGCCGAGATCAACGGCGATATGTGTACGATCATGACGAGTGAAAGGGCACAATACTCGGCCCAGGGCTCAGGCGGCGCGGATATTGACGGACATTCCTGCGGCCCTCGACAACTTCGAGAAGACGATTTATAAGGCCAAGCAGAATCTCCCGGGCGGTATACGGGTATGCCCAGTTGACATCCAAGCAATACGCGTACCCGCTTAGCCAGGCCGCTGGAAAAGCATAATCCCTTTAGGGAAGGGGCTCAACGACGCCGAAATGGGTCTCACCGTAGCGGGCGTTGTCATCGTCGCACTCCCCCAGATCAAGCCGCTGCTGCCATAGCTGGCGGTTAGCTAACGACTTGGCCGTGCGCAATTTAGAATCTGCTCTTGAATCCGTACATGCGACTTCCACATTTCACGTCTCGGTGGCCTATGTCCGACCCTCATTTGTTCCCCACTAGCCTCAAACTAATGGGGAATAAACACGTTTAACGGGGCTGGTCAGGTTCACCTGGACTGGTTCGCCACGCTCGGTAAAGGGCATACGCGCCGCCAGCAAAGGCAGCGATCACACCAAGAGCAACGGTCCAATTAAACATCTGCAATGCTAAGGCGGTCACAACGAGAGCCAGACCAAGGAACAAGGCCAATACTCCTAAACTTACAGCCAGCATTCTGCGAAATTCACTCACTAGGTCGCTCCTTACTCCGTGCATTCTTGGGCAGTTTTTGCAACCGTCGCAGGAACACCAGTCGCAATACTAGTAGCAACGAGCGGGCCAACCGGACCATCAAGCGGGGACGAAATTAGAGCTGCTGCACCACCTGCGACTTCGGCGACCGTGGCGAGAGCACCTAGAGCACACCCTCCGGCACTACGAGTCTCCAGCGCTGCAATTCGAACAGCTTCCGCTTTCACAGGCTTTTCGAACGTTGCCTCTACAAAATTGGTGCCAACCGTGTAGGTAACGGGCACAAAATGTCCGTCTTTCAGAGGTACAGCAGGCAAAAAGGACTGCAGCACGTTTCCTGCATCGTCAATTACCTCGATGCCTCCGCTCTGGGTCTCTCGCGGAGTCGCTCCTTCAAAGTCAGCACGAAATCCCTGCTCCGTATAATTAGAAATTTCGGTAACAGCGACACCTTGATTCTCTAGCGAGACTGCTTCGTCACGATCCAAGATCCAGAGGTTATTGGTGGAATCTGCATCAGAAACGTACTGCTGCGGCACCGGAGCGGGAGACGCGGATGCCGGAACGATGGGTGCAACAATACAGGTGGCGAGGAGGAAACCTGCACAGAACTTTTTTCTCACAGAAAATACCTTTCCGTTTTAGGGGTTTAGGAGATGCAGAGGCTTTAAGGCACCTCCGCTTGCAGCGCCCGACCGTAACATACCCTCGCCCACCAAGCAATTCACCTGTCCTTTTTCTGTTAGTTTCTAAAAGCTATATGTGCGTAACTAGCGGGTGGCTTTTTCCAGCAGGTAGATGATGTGTTGGTAGTCCTTTCCGGAGTGTTGGTTGAGGCCCATCTCGCAGGTGCGGTTGGCGGAGGCGTAGGCGTCGGCAGGGCCGTGTTCGGATTCGAAGGAGGCGATGCCGGCGCGCTCGTCAAGGGTGGCGGCCTCGGTTAGTTCGGGGTGGAGGAGGCCGCGGTCGCCGGCGGTGCCACAGCAGTGGGCGCCGAGGGGGACCTCCACGTGGGAGGCGATGGATTGGGCGACGTCGGCAAACTCCTCAACAATGCCAAGGTGCTGCATGGAGCAGGTCGGGTGGATGACGAGGTTGTCGAGTTTGTGGGAGACCGTGAGGTGCGGCAGGAGGGAGTGGGCCCACTCGACGGCGTCTAGGATTTTGACGCCCGGGATGTTTTCGACGATGCCGTGCGTGCAGGAGGCGGCGTCGCAAACGACGGGGATGCGGCCGCCATCGGTCCACTCGAGGATCGCTTCGCGCAGCTTGGTGGCCATGTACTCCTGCGCGGCCTTGAAGCCCTTCGAGCTAAACGGGGTGCCGCAGCAGAGGCCGTCGACCTCGGGGATCCAGAGGGGCTGGCCCGCGCGGTTCGAGATGTTCACGAGCGTATGGGCGATGGAACCGTGGTCGTCGCCAAACATGCGGTTGATGCAGGCCGGGAAGTACACCGCTTTCGCAGTCTCGCGGGCGGTATGCGGCGGGTCCCAGGTGGCGGCGGGCGGGAGGCCCTCGCGGGCGGTGTACATGAGATCCGGGTCGATGACCTGGCGGACGGCGTCCGTGAGGAGGCCCAGGGTGCGGGTCCCCAGGCCGTCGCCAAGCACCTTGGTGACAGCGTCGGTGGCGGTGAGGCCGGCGCGACCGGCGACCTCGACCTTGTCCCAGTGCTGGGCGAGCGTGAGCGCGACTTTTTCCGTGGCGCGGGTCTGCTCCATCTGGCGGAAGAGTTTCACCATCTTGCCCGTATCGATGGAGATCGGGCAGGCGACGTAGCAGGACGAATCGACGGCGCACGTGTCGATGCCGTCGTAGGCGTTTTGCTCGAGGAGGTTAGTGAGCAGCGGCGAATCCTCCGGCTGGCGCGCCATCTCGCGGCGGATGACGATGCGCTGGCGCGGCGTGGTGGTGAGGTGGCGCGACGGGCACACCGACTCGCAGAAACCGCACTCCACGCAGGGGTTTGCCACGTCCTCGATCTTCGGGTGCGACTTGAAGTTTTTAATGTGGAGCTTCTGGTCGCGGGTGAGCTTGATGTCCGGGGCGAGGATGCCGTGCGGATCCATAAGCTCCTTGATCTCCCACATGATGGCGAAGGCCTTTTCACCCCATTCGCGCTGGACGAAAGGGGCCATGTTGACGCCGGTGCCGTGCTCGGCTTTGAGCGAACCCTCGTACTTGTCGAGGGTCATCTCGGCGAACTCCTGGAGGAAGGCGTCGTAGCGGTCGACCTCCTCGGGGATTTCGAAGTTGGGTGTCATGCAGAAGTGCAGGTTGCCGAATGTGGCGTGGCCCATGACGAGGAGGGGGTAGTTGTACTTGTCGAGAAGGTCGAGAAGGTCCTTCGTGGCCTCGCCGATGCGCTCCGGCGGGTAGCAGACATCCTCGGTGATAAGGGAACAGCCCTGGTCGCGCTTCGCTCCGGCAAGCGGGACGAGGCCGGCGCGGATCTCCCACGCGTTTTTGATATCGGTGGGCTCGCGCATGAAGTCCAGGGGCTGGAGGAGGTCGGCATCCTGGAGGGCATCGCGGGCGGCTTGCATCTTGGCTTGGAGTGATTCTTCGTCGTCGGCGGCGACCTCGACAAGGAGAGCGGCCATCTCCTCGGGAAGGTTGAGCCAGTCCTCGTGGGCGCCCGGGAAGCTGCCGACAGCCTCGCGCATGGCGGGGCTGGCCAACAGCTCGACGGATTCGGCGCCGGCCTTGACGAGGCGGTCGACGTAGTTGGCGGCGAGGTCCATCTTGGGCATCATCACCCAGGTGACGGCAGCCATCTTGGGATGGGCGACGGTTGCAATCTCGGCCTCGGCGATGAAGCCGAGGATGCCCTCGGCGCCGATCATGAGGTGCATGAGGATATCGACAGGGGTGTCGAAATCGAGGAACGCGTCGAGGCGGAGGCCGTTGGTGTTGCGGATGGTGAACTTGCGGCGGATCTTGGCTTTTAGTTCTGCGTCGTTTTCGATTGTGGATTTCAGCGCAAGCAGGCCGTTGTAGATCTCCGGCTCCTGGTCACGGAGGCGCTCATTCGCATTCGGGTCACGGGTATCGACGACCGTGCCTGACGGGAGGATGATGCGCATCTGGCGGATGGAATGGTAAGAATCCATGTCCACGCGGCACCGCATGCCGCCCGAGTTATTGGAAAGGATGCCGCCGATCGTGGCGATGGAGGAGCTTGCCGGGTCCGGGCCGATCTTGCGACCCTTGCGGTTTAAGACGGCAAGGACGTTGATGAGGGTTTCGCCGGGTTTAACGGTGATGGTGTCGGGGTTGACCACCAGACCCCGGAAGTTAGAGCGAACATCAACCAGGATGTCGTCGGAAAGCGACTGACCGTTGAGGGAACTACCGCCAGCTCTGAAGGTGAGATGGTGGCCCTCCTCGCGGCAGAAACGGTGGAGTTTGATGACGTCCGATTCCGTGCGGGGCGAGACCACGACCTGCGGAAAGAGGCGGTAGTGGGAGGCATCCGAGGCGTAGCGGACGAGATCGATCGTGCGGGCGCGGACCTGATCCTTGCCGACGAGGGCTTCGAGCTTTTCGCGGAGGGCGGTGGGGGTGCCGTCGGCGAACTCCAGCGGGTAAGGGTCCGGGGAGGGGTGGGTCTTGCCCGCGGGCTGGCCGAGGCGGGTGGGGTCTTTGCCAAGGAGTTTCGTCATACGTCTAAGCGTAGCGCGGATGCCGAATCGGAGTGGTGAGTCGAATGCGCAGGCCACGGCGGGAAATTAGGGTCGCCTGCGTGGTGATTTTCACACCCGCAGCGGACGCCTTGTGAACGGCGATATTCCTTTGCAGCTGCTCTTTCCACCAGGAAGATGGGAATCTTCCCGTGTGCTGCAAACGACTGCAACAAAACTTTCCGCAGCTCACGCCGCAAAACCTGGCCGAGGGCAGCTGAAAACGAGGTACTACTGCAACAAAACTATGTCGGCAACGGCCGGCTGGAGTGACAGACCGCGTGAAGAGGCTGCCCTTCTGCCGGGCACTCTTTGTTTACAAGGAGTACTCAACGATGCCGGGATTGCAGGGTGTTGGCGGCGACCAGGACGACGGCGAAGATGGCGGCGAAGAGGCCGACGAGGATCCAGCCGTTGTTGATGCCGGCGGAGAGCACTGAGCCGGAGTAGGAGACGAAGATGGAGTCGAAAAGGGCCGTGGCAAAGAAAGTGGTTGCGGGGTGGGAAAAGGCCACGTAGAGGATGGTGAAGGCCACGAGGGCGGCGGTGATGGCGAAGGCGATGGCCAGGCTGGGGAGGATAAACCACGTGCGTTTCATGATTGCCTTTCGATCGATGGAAATACGCTGAATAGTTTAACGCGTCGATAACGAACGGGCATTAATTACCCCGCAGGCGACGGCGAACGATACAAGGAATAGCGCAAGGAGGAGCCAACCGAGCGTCGAAAAGCGAAAAAGAGAGGAACACAAGGCGACCGCAACCAGCACGCTGATCGGATTATCGCGCTGAGTAGGGATAACGATGCCCAGCGTGACAAACAACGGCACCGAGACGAGGCAGGCAAGCGCGCTGAAGAGGGCGGGCAGCGCGGCGCCACCGAGAAGAACATCGACGACGCAGGCAAACAGCGCGCACGGAACGACGAGGGCACCCACCGAAGCAACGAGCACCGCGTACGCCGTGCCGGGACGAAGCCGAAGCATCGGCAGACGACGGATCGACGACGTGGAAGAAAACGCGTACAACCCCAGGAACGCCAACGGCTCAACCGCCACCACAGGTGGCAACAAACCCGAAATAGACAGGTAGATGAACAAAGCGACGGAGACGAGGAGGGAAATCCACGTCTCCTGAGAACGAAGAATCGCAAGGAAATGCGACGCAAAGACGGCGCGGCGACGACGCGAAAAAACCACACGCGGATCGACGCGGAGAAGAACGAACTTCGCGCCAGCGCGGAACGTACCGCCACTCGTCACGACGGCGAGGAAACCGAGGACCGCGACCGCGCACAGGGCCAGGAGATGAGCCGCGGCATCGCCGTAGTGCTCCGCCACCCAGGAAACCGCATCCGTCGGGACGAAAACCCGCTCACCATGGGACGGGGGAGCGGGAACCGCAGTTGACGGTGCAGGCTGACCAGACGATTTTTTCCTGCGTCGACGGAGTCGACTCTTTGGCGCCGCCGTGGGCGGGCAGGGGGTTGAATACGAGAGCGGCGGAGCCTGCCGCCGCCGACCAGCCGAGGAAGCTGCGTCGGGAAAGTTCTGGGGCTGTCATTCCTGGCCCTTTCTGTCATTCGTCATACGTATCTGATTGTATCCGGACATGAAGTGAATTGCGATTTGCGTCACTTTGCTGTGGTTAGGGTTAGATAAGTCACAGCGAGAAAGCGGGTTTCGACGCCCTGGTCCTGGCATCGAAACCCGTTTTCTCTTTTTCCCACTCCCCCTTTACCGCACCGGCGAAAGGCAAGTACTGGCGCGACCCGAGGAGACCGGGAAGATCACCCTTCGTACGAAGGTGGCTTATTAATTAGGAGGACAGCTGCGAGCTGAGGTTGTAGAGGGCGCCGCCCTCTTCCGTGGCCTCGTACAGCGCCTGCGTGGTTCCGTGAATGGTCTCCAGGGCCTGGAGGGCCTGGACGGAGGCGGGGACCTCAACCGGCGGGGCGATCGTGCCGTATTGCATTGCGTCCCACTCGGTGGTCTTCTCGCCGGACACGGCCGGGGTGGCGATGCCCGTCACCTGGGAGATCCAGGCGTAGTGATCCTGCACGGGTATCCACCAGCCGAGGGCGCCGTCGAGGCGGGAGCCCTCCTTGGCTTCGTTGGCAAGGGAGGCAACGCCGGCGAGCTTGCCGTCGACAAACAGGGGGCCACCGGAGTCGCCCTTGCCGAGATGGCCGTTGTAGACGTACCCCTCATAGAAGGTGTCGCCCGCGTCGAGGGAGCCGGGGACGTTGGTGACGCGGCGCTGGACCTCGACATCGGCCTGCTGGATGACCTTCTTACCGTTTTCCATGACCGAACCCCAACCCATGGAGTAACCGGCCTTACCCTCGGCGGTGTAGGAGGTGGCGAGATCCGCAACCGGGGACTGCAGGCGCTTGTTTGCCTTCACCAGCATGAGATCGGAGGAGGGGTGCTTGACGACCTTGGCGACGCGGGCCTTCTCGCCTTCAGCAGGAGCGCCGACGGAGATGAAGGAGTAATCGCCAACGCCCTGGCAGTGCTTCGCGGTGAGGATCCACTCGCTGGAGATGAGCGTACCGGTGCAGCTCCTGTTGCCCACCTGGACACGGGCCGTGGAATCGGCGACGGTGCCCATCCGGGCATCGGTGCCCTGGGTGATGGCGGAGGCGGTTGTCGGGGCGACAACTGCGGCGGCTGCGATGGCGATAGCAGCAACGCTGTTCCAAAGTTTTCGAACTACGGTGCTCATTTCAATCAGTGCCTTTCAGTTTCTGCAGGTTTTCCCTCAGGACCAGTGAGGTTCTTTCCTTCCCTGCACCTTTAACTGTATTTGCCCTGGTCAGGGCTGTAAAAGGAGCTGGTAGACAGGCACTTTTAAGGGAACTTTCAGGCAGATTTCCAACCTAAACCCGCAGGTTAGAGGGGGTTTCTCAAAATTTGTCAGTTTTGTTCATCATTCTTAAGAAAAGGGTGAAAATAGGGCTCGGATTCAGCTAGATTTGAACATGTTTTAGGGCGGAAAAGAGCGCAAAAAACGGGCAAGAATGACGCTAAGAAAAAGCCTTATAATGTGATGGTTGACACATTTACCCTGCGAAGGTGACGGGCGCAAACCTAAGGAAATACACAAATGAGAAGTATCTTAAATTGTGTTTTTGCTGGTCGGGAGGGTTTGGGGGCGTTTAATTAAGGAATCCTCATTAAGTTTCCGCACCGAAAGGAAAACGTGGATACATACGTGTATCTAAGACTTTCTGGAGGCTAATTTTAACGTGGAAACCGCAGGTCAGGGGCGGTGTAGCGCGGAAAATTTAGGTTCCCCGCAGAAGTTTTGCACACCAACTAAGAATCCTTAGCGTCCTCATGCTTAAGATAAATAAGAACAGGAAGGAGCGGCCGTTATCTACACCACCATGGCACACCGCGCAGCACGCCAGGTCATCGCCACATACTCGACCTCATTCGGCATCGCCAGCGCCCTCCTCCCCCGCGCCATGCGACGCGACATCGCACACCTGTATGCCGTGGTCCGCATTGCCGACGAAATTGTCGACGGGGCGGCCCCCGCAGAAACCGCATCCGCGCAGCTAGAGGCATACGAAGAGGCGGTGTGCGCGGCACCCGCACGGCCCTTCCACACCGACCCCATCCTCCACGCCTACGCCGCAACCGCGAGACACTGCGGATTTGCTGAGGAACACCTGCGCGCCTTTTTCGCCTCCATGCGGACGGATCTCACGCCCCGGGAATACACGCCGGAAGAACTCACACAATATATATACGGCTCCGCGGAAGTCATCGGGCTCTTATGTTTAGACGTGTTCCTCGCCGACGCGCCCTACGCCGGCGACCGGGCATACCTGGAAAACGGGGCGCGGCACCTGGGGGCCGCGTTTCAAAAGGTCAACTTCCTTCGCGACCTGCACGAGGATACCGTAGGACTCGGGCGGGCCTACTACCCCAGGGACCTGACGAGCGTCGACAAGCAAAAAATTGTGGAATCCATCAGGGCCGACCTGGCGGAGGCGACACCGACCATTGAGGAGCTGCCGCGGGGCGCGCGGGTGGGCGTGCGGGCGGCGGCCGGGGTTTATGGGCGTCTGACGGAGCAACTCGACGCGATGACGACCCAGGAGCTGCATGCCCGGCGCGCACACGTGCCTGCCTGGGAAAAGGCGGCGATCGCGGCGCGGGCGGTGGCGCGGGGGTAAGGTGGGAATTGCCCCTATAATCCTCGAAAGGAATCGCTATGACCTTGTACTGGCTCTCCATCGTCGCGGGCTGCGGCGTGATGTTCGCCCTCGGATACGTGCACGAAAGGTCCCACGCATGATCGCAGCAATAGTCGGCGTCGCCCTCATCATCGGCAGCTACTTCCTCGGGCGCTGGAGCTACCGCGCAACGAGGTAACCAACCGGAAACACACCGCTCCCCCTTCGTGGGGAGCTTTTTTCAGCGCTGATTCCTCCAACAGAAGAGGAGACGGCCGACAAGGCGGTCACGGACATCCGGATCCATAAGGGAGAGGGTGGGGTTCTGGGGCCGAGTGACGACGAAGAGCTCGGCGGCGAGCTGGTCGGCCGTGAGGTGCGGAGGGACGAGCCCGACGCGGGCGGCACGGGTGAGGAAGGCGTCGACTTTTGTGAGGAGCTCGGTGCGCCTTTGTATGACCTCATCGGGGACGGCTTCGGGATCCTCGGGGACGAGGACGGCGACGAGGGTGCCGATGCCGTTATGGACAAGCGCCCAGACGAAGTGGTCGAAAGTTGTTTCGGGGTCGGTGTCGAATTGGACGTTGAGGCGGTCGATGGCGTGGTCGAGCTGGCTGAGAAGGTCGAGGCCGCACGCGATGTTGAGGTGGGTGCGGGTGGGGAAATTGCGGTAGAGGGTGGCGATGCCGACGCCCGCGCGCTTGGCGATGAGGGTGAGGGTGATGTCTTTGGAGGGGACGGTGCGGAACACCTCGCAGGCTGCGTCGATAATCGCCTGCCGGCGTTGCACGGCATCCGCCCTCATTGTTCCTCCTACTTGACAGACTTCCTGGACGGGCAGAATTATAGAACACCGATGAAGTGATAGCTAGACCTCCGGTGTGGTCGTACTACGACCCGCTGGGGAATCTGGATAAGGTTCCCGTCGCTCTGGTCAACAGCGATTCTGGTGAGGTGGGCTCGACGGTTACGGAGAAGCTTGTCGACGCTGACGTGATGAACTTTCACGTGGTGAGCGCGTCCGAGGCGCGCTCGGGGATTGCCGACGGGACGTACTACCTGGGGGTGGAAATACCCGCAGGGTTTACGGATACCGTCACCGGCCTGAAAGACCAGGCGACGACGGTGATGACGCCGACAATTGGGGATTCCGTGTCCGAGCAGATCATGGACAAGATCTTTGTTGGGTTTTCCGACGGCGCGGAAAAGGCGCGCGGCGGGCTAGGGACCGCGATTGAGGGCGCGACGAAACTGCAGGGTGGCCTTGCCGACCTGCAGGGGGCGACCGTGCAGATGGGTGACGGAGCAGGAAGGCTGGCGGGAGGCGTCGACAAGCTAACGGGACCGGTGACAGGAGCCTTAGACCAGCTCCCCGAGGCGCACGCGATCGCCGACCAGCTGACGAACACGCCGGTGGGGCAGGTTGTGGTGCTGCAGGACGGGCCCGGGACACTGGTGGCGGGGACGGCGACGCTGCGCGATGGAACGCAACGGCTCGTGGCGGGGTCGCGACAGCTTGCCGACAGGGCGGTGCAGCTGGATGAGGGGGCCGGGACGCTCTCGCCACGGGTTGCGCGACCGGGGGCGACACGCTGACGACGTTTGGCATAGGGCTGTCGCCGTTTTTCCTGTCGTTATCGCTGTGGCTCGGCGCGCTCATTCTGCACATGGTGTTTGCGCCTTTGAACAGGGGGCCGTGGACTCGGGGGCCTCTCCCCTGCGGGCGGCGCTGACGGTTGTGGTGCCGGGCCTGATCATGAGCCTCATCCAGGCGACGTGCCTGTGGCTCGCGCTGGGCGTGCCGGTGACATCTTTCTGCGGGTTTTACGGGGCGCTGGTGGGGATCGGGTTCGCGTTTAACATGCTGGTTTTGGCGATCTACACGTTCTTCGGGGCGACGGTGGGCAGGCTCATCGCGATGGCGCTGATGACGCCGAAGCTGGTCTCGTCGAATGGTCTGTACCCGACCGGCGTTTATTCAGTGGGTGCACGGGTGGGACCCGATGCGGCACGTGATGGTGGGGTCGTTTGATGGCGATCTGCGGCCGGGCGTGGCGGCTGTTGTTTTGGCGTGCTGCTTTGTCGGCGGGCTCGTTGTGGTGGTGCTGTCGAACTGGCGGGAGCGGGTCATGATGCGGAAGGACCTGCACCCGGAGCTGGCGCTGTAGTTTTATATGTACACTTCAATATGCCGAAAAAACGTCGAAATTTGTACATATCGGCCTTGGCGAGTTCACCGCGACCTGCGGATTGTTACATACGCGGGTGCCTCTCGTTAGAATACGGGTCCCCTATTCTGTTGGCGTTTAGATTTTAGTTTTTGCAGCAGATTTCACGGAAACCATGGTTTTTTAAGGGTTGAGGGCGAATCTGCTGCAAAAAGTGAAGGTGTCGGCGCTTGGCGCTTCCTGAACCCATCTCTATTGGCTCCACAGACGGGACCGAAGGCAATCTTTCGCGCTTGTCGTTGAGGGGATGCCACTGCTGGAGGTCAGGCCGCCTCACGGGCGGCGAGGACGAGGCCAATGAAGGCGACGATTTGGCCGGGACCGAAGGCGAGGGGGAGGAAGAGGAGCTCCCAGCCCGAAGAAGCGTCGACAAGCATGACCGCGTGGATGAGGAGACCGATCAGACAGATGAAATGGCCGGCGGCCATGAACCGGGAGGCGAGGGTGGTGAGCCTGCGGGTGGCCAGGCAGTACACGGTGCCGAGGCCGGCGCCGAGGGGAACCGTCGTGTTGACGATGGAGAGGATGCCGAAACCGAGCGTCGTGAAGATAGCCGGGAGGGAGACGATGAACGTGGCGACCGTCAGGCCGTGGAAAAACTTCCCAATTCTCGATGATAGTGTCTTTTATATGTGGCGAGGCGTGTTTGTTGTACTGATCGTCATCGCGTGTGTTGTCACTGGTGGGGTGTGGTGGCAGAGGGGGGCCGTTCCGCCGGCGCTGGAGCAGCTTGCCACGCTGGAGGTAAAAGGGAAGGCACCGACGAAGGACTCCAGCGGTGGGATGTATGCGTACTCGCGGGAGGCGTTCGGCCAGAAGTGGTCCGACGATGTCACTGTGGAGGGCGGACACAACGGGTGTGACACCCGCAATGACGTTTTGAGGACACAGCTTGAGGACGTCGTCGTAAAGCCAGGGACGCGGGGGTGTGTTGTGCTGAGCGGGACATTGCACGATCCGTACAGCGGGGACGTGATTGCGTTTCAGCGTGGGGCGAAGACGTCCGGGCAGGTGCAGATTGACCATGTGGTGGCGCTGGCGAACGCGTGGCAGACGGGGGCGTTTGCGTGGTCGGACGAGAAGCGGCGGAACTTTGCCAACGACCCGCGGAATTTGCTCGCAGTGAAGGGTTCTTTGAATGAGCAGAAGAAGGCGGCGGATGCGGCGGCGTGGCTGCCGCCTGCGGGGCGGTGCGAGTATGCGGCGCGGCAGGTGGCGGTGAAGGCGGCGTATGGGCTGTGGGTGACGGAGGCGGAGAAGGAGGCGCTCAGGCGGGTGCTCGCCGGGTGCGGATGAGGCCGCGTCACCATTGCCTCCGCGGATCCTCCCTCACAATTTTCCGCACCTGACTCCCCTTCATCACCCATTCCGGATAGCTTGCATCGATCGCGCTCAAAACGGAGAGCATGTCATGCAGGCGACTTCTCACGTTGGTCTTCAGAAGATTTTCCTGATGAGCAACACGGTTACGGAGACGAGTTAAGCGCTCAACCTTTCGCCCTATGTCCTTTCTGGATTGGTCATCACTGCTGGCGTTCGGGAACGCTCGATGCAATCCAACCTTCCACAAGACCTTGGCATTCGACTTGTGAACGGGAAGAGCTTCTCCCAGCAAATTGGACCAATTCCCCATCGTGAGCTGCGCAAGAATATCATCGTGACTCACCCCTGTACGTAAGCCTCGGCGTTTCGACTCTCGTAGCGCTCGTTTTCGCGCCTGCCTAAGCGGGGTACTCATCATTTCATAGAGAAGCCCCGCAGTTTGACGCTCCACACACCAATCCCTATGACCGCACTGTCCATAGCGTTTCGAAGAAGTATCTCGAAGTACGAAAGCTGAGCGTGAAACTCCCCTGCAAGACGAGTGTTCCACCTGTAAAGATCAACAGCCCTATCTACGTCCTGTGCAGCCGCTTCATAATACTTCTGGAACCGTGCAGAGCCCAGCATCGCTTCTAATCTATGCTTGTCTGCCATCGACTCAAATGCTAACCTTTACCACCGAGCGCTGGTGTAGACTAGCGCACTTTATCCCACGACCCCGGATCTCGCGTCCGGGGTCGTTGTATATCCAAAAGACTACGGCAATAATCCAGCACCGGAAGCAGCGCGCGTTGCCAGTCGCGATGACGGTGAGAGGGGCGCTCAGGCGGGTGCTCGCCGGGTGCGGATGAGGCCGGCGAGGACGACGAGTTGGCCAGGGCCGAGGGCGAGGGGGAGGAAAAGGAGTTCCCAACCGGTCGTCGGGAAGCAAAGAAGGACGGTTTGGATGAGGAAACCGGCGAGGCAGAGGGCGTGGCCGGCGGTGAGGAGGCTGCGGTGGCCGCGGCGCAGCGCGTTCGCGGCGATGACGATGGCCGCGAGCTCGACGGGGACGGCGACGAGGAGGATGAAGACGAAGCTCAGCGACGCGAGGCCACCGCCGAAGGGGATGACCGAATTGGTGACAAGCGCGGCGAGGACGAGGAACGTCCAGGCGATCGCCGGGACCGACACGATGACCGAGGCGATGCTGACGCGGGTGAGGAGCTTCATGGTGGAAAGTCTACCGTGGGCAGGCCGAATGGCCCGCGGGGTGCGGGCTGTGTTGGCGCGGGGGCTTTAGCCGGGGGGACTGGGGTCGATGGGGAGGCGAAGCTGTTTGCGAACGAGACGGACAGCGCCGCCCTGGGCGCAGGGATGCATATTGAGTTGGAGGGGGCCGCCGAACGCGGGCTTCCAATACTCCAGGCCATCGATGCGGACCATGCGGCCGTACATGGGTTTGTCGGGGTCGTCGTCATTACGCCCGTTGAAGAAGCTGCACAGGAGCATCAAGTTTTCGGAGACCGTCTTGCCGCCGTTTTTGAAAGCTTCGATGTGGTGGACTTCGCACTCCGTGGCGGGGGTCGAACAGTCCGGGTGGGGGCAGACCGGGTTGCGGAGAGCCTGGTTGAACCACTCGAGGAAGTCCGCGAGGCGGGAATCGGGCGTCATGGTTAGGGAATAGACACCGAAGTTCTGCGGGGCGTAGGGGTGGACGAGGGCGGCGAGGAGGAAATCCGACAGTTTCGTGCGCACGATCTCCTCACCGGAAATCGTCGCGCCGTTGGTGAGAGAAAACCGGAACTTGCCGCGCTCCTCCTCGGTGAAACCCGTAAACGACATGTCCAGCGGGACGAGGAGACACGGGGTCGCTGCGGCGGGAAGCTTGCCGTCGTTCGCGGCCAGCGCCAGCCTGATGAGACCGTTGGCGGGGCAGGACTTATCCGTCGCGCGGGCGCGGTCATAGATCTGCTTCACGCGGGAGGACTCTGCGGTCAGGGTGAGGGTGGCGTACGTGGAGTTTTTGATGCTCCTGTACGTCAGTTTCCTATCCGGGTTATCCGCGTGATGCGTGTTCAGCTCCTGGAGGAGGCGGGCGCCCTCGGCGTTGATACGCGTGATGTCCGGGCCGAGCGGAGCGAGTTCCTCGCGGAGCCGCCACGCGTAGGCCTTCTTCTCCAGCTTCGCCACCTGGGATTCGATGGCCTGGAGGGAACGGAACGTGTGGCCGGCTGCGCGGGCGGCATCGCGGGCGCGCTCCTGCATGCGGGGGGCGTTGGTGGAACCGAAGTAAATCTTGCCGATCTTCACCACCGCAGCGGCGGTGGTCTTATCGAGACCCTGGCGGACGAGGGCGGCCTTCGGCGTGCCGAAGGCATCGCCGGCGATGTCAATCGCCTGGGCCAGGATGCGGATGAAGTCCCCCGTAATGCTCACAGGACAGATACTAAAGGACGCGGAAAAGCTTTGCAGTGCAAGTGGAAACAGTGCAGGTCAGGTGTGGTATATTTTTGGTAGCTATTCCCGCTGTCGAAAGGTTAAAACGTGAAATCTCGAGCAATTCTGCGTATTGCGATTCTGGCTGCGATCCTCATGGTCGCGCTCGCGCTGGCGATGAACAGGATTTTTGTCGGCTTCGTTGTCGCGGCGATCGCGGGTGTATTTCTCGTGTACTTCCTGGTCAGGGATCGTCGCTACCTGAGGTAGGGCGAGGCGGCATCGATGCCTTCTTCCCTGGCTTTTCGGAGCGACTCCGACATGCCGGGGATGGACTGGAGGTACAGCGTTTCCTGAATTGCTCGCCACGCATCCTCGCCGACGAGGACGGCGTTTCCGCGTGGCCCTGTGATGGTGACGGGTTCCGAATCCGCGTTCACCTGGTCGATGAGCCGACCCAGGTTGGCGCGGGCTTCGCCTGCACTGAGTGATGTCATGGGGTCAGTCGTTGGGGAAACATCGGCGGTACCCCTCGGGGTTGTCCCGCTTGAGCTGCTCTTTCCACTGGTCATAGCGCTGCTGTATCTCCGCGATTGATTTGAGGGCTAGCTCTTCGCTGATTTTGTAGTAGGGGTCTTGGTACGCGGTTTCGTAGGCGATTCTTGCCCTCTCCGTTTGCTCCCAGTCTCTGAGGTCTGGGTTATAGATTGACCAGTTCCCGTTACCCTGGTCTCTGAGGACTTCGCCGGTTTGTCGATAGTAGCGGTTTGCCATGGTGTCAGCTCCTTTTCCACAACCGACTATATGGAACCGGGGGCATACGTGAAAGAGAAAGTTCGAACAAGGCTTCGGTAGACAAAGCAAAATCCCTGGTCATGTGACCAGGGATTTTATCTTGTGGAGCATAGGAGAATCGAACTCCTGACATCCTGCTTGCAAAGCAGGTGCTCTACCAACTGAGCTAATGCCCCTTTGTTCCTGGTGGGCCTAGCAAGAGTCGAACTTGCGACCTCTTCATTATCAGTGAAGCGCTCTAACCAACTGAGCTATAGGCCCGTGCGGAACGTGTATGTACTTTACGTTGTGGGGCGGGCCTAAAGCAAATCGGCTGGTTAGCGTCGGTTAGTGAGGGTGATTGTGAGGCCTCCAGTGAAGCCCGCAAAGGCGTTGAAAAGCACGGCGGTGATGGGGGCCAGGACGACGACCAGGAGGGCGACGATGGCGCCCAGGAGGGTGGCGGCGCCGAGGACGATCTGGAAGGTGATCGTCCCCTCGCCGCCGGCACCACCGATGACGGCGTTGACGGAATCCCACACGCCGGCCGCGTCGAGGCCAACGTAGAGGAGGCACACGCAGACAACCCAGGCGGCGAGCCCGGCCAGCGCGAGAAGGAGCGCTGTGCGCAGGACGCTCATGGTGTTGATTCTGGTGATCGCAACGCGGCGTGAAGCCATACTAATCCTCCTCGGTCGGGACGCCATTCATGTCCGTGTCAGAGCCATCGACCTCGAGCTGGGCCTGGGCCTGGACGGGGTTCTTCTCCGCCGGACCGTCGACCTCGCCGCGGGCGATGGCCTCGGCTTGTTCCTCACCAGAGTCTTCCACGTTGCGGTCGATCGCGTACAACGAAACGCCGTTGGGCAGGTTGACCAGGCGGACGCCCATCGTCGAGCGGGAGGACGGGCGGATCTGGGAGACCTCGGTGCGGATGACGCCGCCGGCGGAGGTGATGGCCATGATCTCGTCGCCTTCGTTGACGGCGAGGGCGCCGATGAGCTTACCGCGCTTGGGCTGGTACTTGAGCGTCGTTACGCCCAGGCCACCGCGGCCCTTGGCGGGGTACTCCTCCATGGCGGTGCGCTTGCCGTAGCCACCCTCGGTGGCGACCAAGAGGTAGTCACCGTCGGAAGTGACGCACATGGACAGGAGCTCGTCGTCGTCCTTGAAGCGCATGCCCTTGACGCCGGCGGTCGCGCGACCCATGGGGCGCAGGACATCGTCGGCGGCGGAGAAGCGCATGGCCTGGCCGCGCTGGGAGACAAGGAGCAGGTCGTCCTCGCCGCTAGACAGGACGGCGCCGATGAGGGAATCGCCTTCGTTCAGGTTGATGGCGATAAGGCCAGCGGAACGGGAGGACTCGTAGTCCGTCAGGCGCGACTTCTTCACGCGGCCCTTGCGGGTGGCGAGCACCAGGTACGGCTCGTCCTCGTAGGACTGGATCTGGATGACCTGCGCGATGGTCTCCCCCGGCTGGAACTCCAGGAGGTTTGCCACGTGCTGGCCGCGGGCCGTGCGGGAGGCCTCGGGGATCTCGTAGGCCTTGAGGCGGTAGACCCGGCCGAAGTTGGTGAAGAAGAGGATCCAATCGTGGGTGGAGCAGACGAAGAAGTGGCGGACCACGTCGTCCATCTTCAGCTCCGCACCGCGCACACCCTTGCCACCGCGCTTCTGGGAACGGTAGGCATCGACCTTCGTGCGCTTGGCGTAGCCGCCGGAGGTGATCGTAACCACGACGTTCTCCTGGGCGATGAGGTCCTCGTCGGTAACATCGCCGGTGGCGGCCACCAGCTGGGTGCGGCGCTCGTCGCCATGCTTGTCGACGATCTCGCGGAGCTCTTCCTCCACAATCTTGCGCTGGCGCTCGGGCTTGGCGAGGATATCCTTAAGATCTGCGATGGTTTCTTCCAGCTCAGCCAACTCATCGATGATCTTCTGGCGTTCGAGGGCTGCCAGCTTCCTCAGCTGCATGTCGAGGATGTGCTGCGCTTGCTCCTCATCGACGTCGAGAAGCTCCATTAAGCCTTGGCGGGCGACTTCCACGGTAGCCGAAGCCCGGATGAGCGCGATGACCTCGTCCAGCGCATCGAGTGCCTTGACCAGACCGCGCAAGATGTGCGCGCGCTTCTCCGCCGCGTTGAGCCGGAACTTCGTGCGGCGGACGATGACATCGACCTGATGGTCGGTGTAAAGGGTAAGCATCTGATCCAAGCGAAGGGTGCGCGGAACACCGTCGACAATCGACAGCATGTTGACACCGAAGTTCGACTCGAGAGCCGAGTGCTTGAAGAGATTATTGAGAACCACGCGGGGGACGGCGTCGCGCTTGAGGGTGACCACAATGCGCATGCCGACGCGATCCGAGGACTCATCATCGATCTTGGAGGCGCCCGGAAGCTTGCCATTGTTGATCTGATCAGCGATGTTGGAGACGAGATTATCCGGGTTCACCATGTACGGAAGCTCCGTAATCACGATGTACGTGCGGCCCTTCTCCTCCTCAATGGAGGTCACGCCGCGCATCTTGATCGAACCGCGACCCGTCGTGTACGCATCCTTAATGCCCTGGTCACCGACGATGAGAGCGGCCGTGGGGAAATCCGGCCCCTTGACGCGCTCCATGCACGCCTCCAGCGTCTCCTTATCGGAGGCATCCGGGTTCTCGAGGATCCAATAAATGGCCTCTGCCAGCTCATTCAGGTTATGCGGTGGGATGTTCGTCGCCATGCCGACGGCGATGCCGTTCGACCCGTTCATGAGGAGGTTCGGGACGCGGGACGGGAGGACCGCGGGCTCCGCGGTCTTGCCATCGTAGTTCGGCTGGAACTCCACCGTATCCTCGCGGATATCCCGCACCATCTCCATGGCCAGCGGGGTGAGCTTGCACTCCGTGTAACGCATGGCGGCCGGGCCGTCGTTGCCGCGGGAACCGAAGTTACCCTGGCCCTGCACCATGGGGTAGCGCATCGACCACGGCTGCGCGAGGCGCACCAAGGTGTCATAAATGGCGATATCGCCGTGGGGGTGGAACTGGCCCATCGTATCGGCCACCGGGCGCGAGGACTTAACAAAGCCGCGCTCAGGGCGGTAGCCGGAATCGAACATCGCATACAGGATGCGGCGGTGCACCGGCTTCAGGCCGTCGCGCACCTCAGGCAACGCGCGACCCACAATGACGGACATGGCGTAGTCGATATAACTCGACTGCATCTCCTCATTCAGGTCGATTGGCGACACCCGATCAAAAAGATTTTCATCAGACACGTAGAATCTGCCCTTTCAGTTTGTTGCTTATACAATCCTACAGGGCGCGTGGGGCAGTTTTGCCGTGGCGGGCGGTATCGGGGTGGTATCATGGGGCGCTATGAAAAATACTCTTCTTGGCCCCCAGCGCCCCGCAGTAGTAACCGCACTGTCCGACCTGGCGGTATCCACCATCGACTCCACCGGCGGCATCACGGGCATGGCGCTCAAAGGCCTGCTCAAGGCCGCCCAATCCGCCCGCGACGACGTTGTACCCACGGCGATCGACGCCGTCCTGCCCGACCTTGCTAACGCCCTGGAGCCCTACTGGGACACGTATTCCGCAGGAGTGGCCGTTGATTCGTTCGGGGCGTACCTTGATGAAAATCACGACGCCGTCGCCGGCGAACTCGCGCGGATTGCCGATGGGTTTGTGGAGGATCGCGAGCTCGGCGGCCTGAAGAAGCTCTACACCTCCGCGCGCAACAAGGGCATCTCCGTCCTCGAACAACACCTCGGCGCGCTGGGAGATGTGCTAGAAGGCTTCATGTAAACATGGCCATGACACTGCGCCTCACCCCCACCGAGGAACGGGCGCTTAGTTTGCTGGCCGATTCGTGGGGGCTAACCAAGGCCGACGCCGCCCGGCGCGCCATCATGACCGCCGCCACCCGGATGCTGCGCGACGAGGAGGCGCGGCAAGCCGCGCGTGAGGAATTGGCCAGGTACGGGCTGTGAGGCTCGACACCGACACCGTGGCGGCGATCGCGGCTGAGGTGTGTGACACCACGGGGGCACGCGTGGTGCGGCCATGGGCGCTGGCGGCGGTGGCCGGGGCGTGCGAGGGGGTCATCGGGGTGGAGCGGGTCGGCAGCAGCGCTTCTGCTGCGGACGCCGTGCTTTTGCTGCAGCCGCTGGACCGCGCCAATGGGGTGCTGGCGCGGGTGGTGCGGGGGGTGGCGGAGAAGTAGGTTTTGTGGCTTGGCTGACGGCTTGGCTGCGGTAGCTGCGGTGCTAAGAAAAATGTCACCGTTTGCGGTGTAGCACATGTGACCGTCTGGGAAAGTATGGGGTTTGCTACAGGATCCGTTGACATTTTTCTTAGCGGATGCGCTACTATTCCCAGGCCATCCATCCCCCCAGCCACTTGTTGGATGCGAGGGGAACCCCCACGGCCCACGACTCCTCCAGTTCTTTCAACCACAGGTTCTTTGCCCAGTTTGCATTCGCGTCGATCCGGATAACGTCGAGATGCTCAGCGCGAAGGAGGCGTTGCCGGGAGTGCTCGCCTTGGATTGATCGTTTGGGGGGCTGGCCGTAATCTCCTCGGGTTTTGCCGCGCCCGTCGTACTCGAGGACGATGAAGGTCTGGGGGAAGAGGAAATCGACACGCCCGATGCGGCGGCGGAAAGCGTCCAGGATGATGGGCTGTTGGATAGGTGAAGGGTAGCCGGCCTCAAAAAGCCGCGACTTTACGTCACTCTCGCGGGGGCTTTCGGAGTGGCCGTTGATGAGGCGAACGGCGGTGCGGGCCACCTCGGCGCCGGTGAAGCCACTGCGCCTTTGCAATGAGTAGCGCAGCTTGCTGAGCGTCGTAAGCCGCACCCGGACGGCCCAATCGCCACAGCGGACGGCATCTTCGATGCCGTACCAGCGCGCGATGTCGACGATGGTATCCGCCGGCGACGTGAAGTAAATCTCCTGGCCGCAGACGGTTAAAGAGTAAAGGTACTCCTTGGGCAGGCGCCGCTTGTTGATGCCGGGGCGCTTCCTGCCCACACCGACAATATCTACATCATTCGACATCCAGGTTTTGGTGGGCATCCCGTGCATGACCGCCGCCGCCCGCCCGGCCAGAACCCGGCCCTCGAGCCCCAGGGCCAGCGTCCGCAGCACGTACTGATCCCACGAGTTCTGCTCCTGGAAGAAGTACTGAGGAACGTAGACGCCGCGCGCGAGCTGCAGGAGGAAACCATCGTTAAGATCGCGCTGGATCTCCTCGCGCTGCCTCGCGCTCAGCCCCCGGGTAAGGATTACATGCTCCCCCATTTTCATACAAGGGATCCTGCCACGGCACGGGGGTGCCCGCCACTCGAGCGGAGGTTAGGCCATGGTCACCGTGGCGACGGTGTCGCCCTGGGAGACTGCGCCGGTGATGGCGTGGACCTCGGCAACCTGGGACTTCTCACTGAGGACAACAGGGGTAATGAGGTTTTTACCCTTTTGCTTGAGTCGGGCAAGGTCGACCTCAATGATGGGTTGGCCAGCGGTGACCTGCTCACCCTGCTGGGTAAGGACAGTGAAGCCCTCACCCTTGAGCTCGACGGTGTCGAGGCCGATGTGGACGAGGACATCGAGGCCCTCGGTGGTTTTGACGGAGAAGGCATGGCCCGTCTTGAAGACCATCTGGAGGGTTCCCGCGGCTGGGGCGCAGACCAGGAGGGTACCGTCAGTGGAGCGGGGAGCGACAGCGAAGCCGTCGCCAAGCATTTTGCCAGAGAAAGTCGGGTCGGGGACGTCGGCGATCGTGGTGGCCTGGCCGGCGAACGGTGCCTGGAGCTCGACGGTAACCTCCTGCTCGCCCTCGAGGGACGCATCGGTATGGCTCATCTGGCGAGCCACCTCGTCGTACACAAACTGTACCTTAGGTCCGACGACAACCTGAACATTCTTCTGCGAGGGGCGGATGACGCCGGCGATGCCGGACTTCTTGATCGCCGACTCGCTGACCTTGACGTTATCCTTCACCTGGACGCGCAGGCGCGTGGTGCAGTAATCGATGGAATCGATGTTGTCCTCACCGCCGAGGCCCACGATGATCTGGCGGGCGACGTCGGAGGTTTCGGCGTCGGCAGCAAGAGTGGCACCCTCGTCGGCCTCGTCGTCACCGCGGCCCGGGGTATGGAGATCCATGATGCCGATGAGGAAGTAGAAGATGACGAAGTAGAGGACGAAGAAGATGACGCCCATGACCAGCAGCATCCACCAGTCGTTGGCAAGCGGGTTGCGGGCAGAAAGGAGCATGTCCACGAAACCGGCGGAGAAGCCGAAGCCCGCCGTCCAATGGAAGGCCGCGGCGATAGCGACGGAGATACCCGTGAGGACTGCGTGGACGACGTAAAGCAGCGGGGCGAGGAACATGAAGGAGAACTCCAGGGGCTCCGTCACGCCCGTGAAGAAGGAGGCCAGAGCGGCGGCGAGCATGAGGGAGCCGACGACCTTGCGGCGCTTCGTGTCCGCGCGGAGGTACATGGCGAGCGCTGCGCCGGGGAGGCCGAACATCATGATCGGGAAGAAACCGGCCTGGTAGCGGCCCACGAAACCGACGACCTGGCAGGCGCCGTCCGCCCAGATGCCCGGGCAGGTGGCGGCCGTCGTGGCGGCTGCGGCGGCCTCGATCGTCTTGCCGCCGGCGAGGAAGTTACCGATGTCGTTGATGCCGATGATGTCGAACCAGAAGATCGAGTTCAGGGCGTGGTGGAGGCCCGTCGGGATGAGGAGGCGGTTAGCGAACGCGTAGAGGCCGGCACCGACCGCGCCCATGCCCTGGATCCACGTACCGAAATCGAAGAGCACACCGTAGATGAGCGGCCAGAGGAAGTAGAAGATGCCCGCCAGGACGATGGAGAAGAGCGATGTGAGGATCGGGACGAGACGACGGCCGGCGAAGAAGGCCAGCGCATCCGGAAGCTTCGTGGCGTGGAAGCGGTTGTAGGCCCAAGCGGCGAGGATGCCGACGGCGATGCCGAAGAGGACGTTCTTCGGGCCGACGGCGGCCCAGCCCTGGGAGGCCCAGTCGAGGGCCGCCTCATCAGACATGGACTCGAGGTCGACGCCACGGTAACCGGCGACCGCCTCTTCGTCGAGAAGCGAAATCAGGGTGGTGAAGCCGAGCCAACCGGACAGGGCCGCAGCGCCGTTGTGGTCTTTGGCCAGGCCGAACGCGATCGCGATGGCGAAGATGACGCCGAGATTGTTGAGGACCGCGGAGCCGGCGGTGATGAGGACGGCGGCGAGGAGGTTGCCTTCGCCCCAGCCTTCCGGATCGATCCAGTAGCCGATGCCCATGAGGAGGGCGGCGACCGGCATGATGGCGACGGCACCCATCAGTGCCCGGCCGAGCTTCTGGAACGCCGTCATGATGACATTGCCAGTTTGTGATTTTTCTCTTGTGGGAGATGTCGCGGTGGACATGATTCCTTCTTTCTCCTGGGTGGGGAGTTACGTGCTTGGGCGAACCGATTGCCGCCAGCCGTGGAGGAAAACCGCAAGGTAGGCGGCCTCCCCCGCCGCGTGCGACGGCAGCGTCGGAACGTCGATCATGCGACACAGAACCTGCTGCGCCACATCGAATTCGGAAGGCAGATCGCGTTCAATCGACCGCCTCGCCAGATTGGAACGGAACTGCTTCGACCCCACGCGATTGCTCATCCTCGTGAGCTCCAACGCGAGGGAATGGTCCACAGTCCCGTCAAGGTTGGTGGTTGTCGCCCCAAGCCGCGCGCACACAAACCGCAGCAACCCCGCCAACTCGTTCGCCACGGCCAGAGGCTGCTTCACCGTCACGCCCTGGCGGGCCGCGTTGAGGTGAAGGGCGATGAAGGCCGCTTCGTCGACAGGAAGGGTTGCGTTGGCGGTATGCGAGTTGATGTAACTCACCATGAGCTGCGCCGCCTGAAATTCCAGGGGGAAGGCCGCCCGGATCTCATCCACCAAAGAGTTCCGGATCTGCTCGCCCGAGCCCGCACGCTGCACCGCAAACGAAATGTGCTCGGCAAGCACGACGTACACCGAGGGGTGCAGCTCGCCAAGCAGGTCAACCGCCAAATCCACCGCCGCCGAGATGGTTTCCATCACCGCCGGATCCAGCGACAGCACGCCTTTGAGGAACTGCGCCCGCTCCGGGCTGAGCTCCAGGTACTGCCGATCCGCCGTCGCCGGCGAAATCTCGTCCCCCGGCTTACGCTGGAAGCCAATACCCCGGCCGACGAGGACTTGGGTGTCTTGGGTTGGTTGGGTGATTTGTTGTTGGGTGTTTTTGGTTTGGGCTGTGTTTTGGGCTGTGTTTTGGGCTGTGTCCTCCCCTGGTACCCCGCTGGGGACGCGGACAAGCACGGCATTGTTGCTGAGAACCCGGATAATCCTGGGATTTCTTGCACCTTCAGTCATGACTTTCTCCTGCGTATCGCTGCGGGAGGGCACCAAACGGCACCGCGCGGGCATGCGCCCGTGGGTATGCGGGGTTGTGATCCTGCGGGTTTGGCACCCGAATTTCCAGTCATGCCTGATCGAATCAGTAACACCCGGAGGGCTAGAACGCTTTTAGTATAAGCCGTCCTACTGCCCCCACCTCAAAACTATTTCTTGATGTTTTCTTGATTGTTATTCAAATCACCCGCACATGGGGTGATTTTGCTGTGAAACACGTGAAAATTAGGGATATGGGTCACAACGGGGCGGATAACGAAAAGGCGGTCGTCGCTCAGCGGCTCGGAGGCCGTGTCGACGATCGCCTTAATCGCTTGTGAGTCTTCCACCGCAGTGTCCGCCTTTTCACTTGCGTCACTGCAATCACAACAGAATCAACTGTCCCATGCGTCACATACTTGCGTCAAGTCTTATTCCCCTTAGGGGGTAAACATTTTGACAGTCTCTAGACGAAGAAAATGGGAACCTGGCCGGCTGAGATGTAATCGAGGAGGTCCTGCACCCTCGGCGTCGGCTCGATGTCGTATTCGTGGAACTTCAGATTCCGGTCACGCCAATACAAGCTCCACCGCCCCGTGGACTGGGTGTACCGCAACCGCGCGACCGGGAAGCGGGTCTTCTTCCCCTTCCCATCCCACGGCGGCCGCACCTCCACAATTGTGGCGTGGTGCGGCGCAACATCAACCTCAATCTTCAACTGATCCCACAAGTGTTCCGGGATCTTCGCATCACACCAGCGCCGAATGCGGGCGACATCGAGTTCAGGTGGAGCCATGGGTTAAGGGTACCGGGGTTGGTGCGCCGCATTGCTCTCAACTCGAAAACTTTGAAAACTGGGTTGATGCAATAAGTTTCAGCGTGGGCACTTTGCTCTTAGCCGAGGAGATGGAATCTGTCGAAGAAAACTCTTAACCAATCAACCACGCGTTTCTTGCGGTTAATACGGTTGTTTGGCCCGGTACCAAAGCGTGAACCTGCGGGCAAAATCTTCTCGATGTCAGTGCCAGTGGTTTGAAGGTGTCCTAACCGGAACATGGTCTCTATGAATTGGTCAGTTTCTGGCTGCTTGAGGTTCTCCTTCTCAACCATCTCACCGACTTCACGCGACTTCTGCTCAGCCAGGTACTGCTTCCACTCGTCGTTGATGTCTCCGGTGGCTGAAACTAGGTCGACAAACTTTTCGATGAGATCCAGCTTGTTTTGAAGTGTCGGGCTGGATTTAACAGTACGTCGGATCTCTTCCTTTATGTCCTGCTTTGACTTCTCCTCGTGCTCGCTGCGGTACTTTTCAACGAGAGCCAGGATGTAAGCGACGTTGACCTCTATCTGCTTCATCAACTCAATCTCGAAAACGAGGTCGTCGTTGATGTTTTCGGCCTCGTTTTTGTCGGAACGTCGTTCGCGATAAAGGTCGAGGTACGTTGACTGGTAGTCCTGAAGGTCGCGTTCTGCGAGCGGATCTTGTTCCTCAAATTCGTCGAATGCGGTCAGAATATTACGGAGACGCAACAATTCGCCGAATGTCTGAATAAACTCGTCCTCTCCGGCATCACTAGCGATGAACTGACCTGGGGCCCACTTACTTAGCTGATCTAATTTCTCGCAGTAGATATCGAAGTAGTGCTCGAACGACTCCAAGATCGTTACGCTATTGGCTTCCTTATTGCCGAACAGCGCGATGGCTTCGTTGGTTTCGTCCTCAAGATTTCTGAAAGAAACAATGTTTCCGTAAGTCTTAACCGAGTTCAGGATTCGGTTTGTGCGAGAGAACGCCTGAAGCAGGCCGTGGTGGTGCATGTACTTGTCCACCCATAGGGTGTTCAGAGCCAGAGCGTCGAAACCGGTGAGAAACATGTTGACGACGATTAGCATGTCCAACTCGCGGTTCTTCATGCGCTTCGAGACGTCTTCGTAGTAATTACTGAAGTCGTTCGCCGAAGTGCTGAAGCTGGTTTTGAACAATTCGTTGTAGTCGTGGATCGCGCCTTCCAGGAACTGTCGGTCAATGGTGTTTAGCGCGTCCGCGTCGAAGTTCTCCTCTGGCAACAAGCCCTCGCTGTACTGATCGGAGTTCGGAGCATACGTGAAGATCGTAGCGATCTTGAGCTTCTTGCCATCCGTAAGGTTGCGCTGCTGATTCTGAAATTCGGTGTAGTAGACCTTTGCGGCATTGACCGAGGCTGTAGCGAAGATCGAGTTGAAACCTCGAACTCGCTTGTCTTTGAGCTCGTAGTTGGAGTTACGCTTTGTCTTCTGGTCGAAGTGCTCAAGCACGTACTCCACGATCATCGCGATGCGATCCTTGTGCAACAAAGCATCTTCGGTCGCGATACTGGAAACTTCGCGGTCTTCAATCCCCTCGCGCGCCTTGATGGTGTTAACGTAGTCGATTCTGAACGGCAGCACGTTTTCATCGGCGATAGCATCAGAAATCGTGTACGCGTGTAGCCTGTCCCCAAACACCTGCGGAGTCGTCCGGATAACCGCTGAACTGGTGGACTTGTTTTCGTTGAAGATCGGGGTTCCAGTGAAGCCAAACAGATGGTAGCGCTTAAAGGCCTTTGTGATGGCTTTATGCATGTCTCCAAATTGGCTGCGGTGGCACTCGTCGAAAACGATGACGATATGGGCGTTGTAAATTTCGTGGCTCGGGGTGCTTTTGACGAAGTTCGACAGCTTCTGAATTGTCGTGATGACAATTTTCGCTTTCGGGTTGCTTAGCTGCTCGCGAAGCTCCTTGGTCGACTTGTTGGAGCTGACAGCACCCTTCTGGAACTTCTCGTATTCCTTTTTAGTTTGATCGTCAAGGTCTTTGCGGTCAACGACGAACAACACCTTGTCCACGCCCTCAATCTGAGTAGCGAGCTGCGCTGTTTTGAAGCTGGTCAGAGTCTTGCCAGACCCGGTCGTGTGCCAAATATAGCCACCAGCCTCGATCGTGCCGAGCTTCTTGTAATTGGTGGCGATTTCAACTCGGTTGATGATGCGCTCTGCCGCGACGATTTGATAAGGACGCAGCACCATAAGCGTCTGGTCAGCGGTAAATACACAGAACTTGGTGATGACGTTCAGCAGAGTTCGCTTGGACAGAAACGTTTTGGTGAAGTCAACCAGATCCGTGATGTGATTGTTGCGGGCATCGGTCCACCACGATGTGAACTCGAAACTCGCCGCGGTTGCCCTGCCTCTGTTGATACCTTCGACGTGCGAGTAGCGGGTGGTATTGGAGTAGTACTTGGTGTATGTGCCGTTCGAGATAACAAACAGCTGCGTGAACTTGAATAACCCGCTGCCTGCCCAGAAGCTATCGCGCTGGTATCGGTTGATTTGGTTGAAAGCTTCTCGCAGTGCAACACCACGGCGCTTCAGCTCGATATGAACCATCGGCAGGCCATTGACAAGGATCGTGATGTCGTAGCGATTGTGGAAGTTACCGGTCGACTCGTATTGATTGATTACTTGCAAATAGTTGCGGTGAATATTCGCCTTGTCGATCAGGTGAATGTTCTTTTGGGTACCATCGTTTCGCTCTAGCGGTAACGCTGCCGGATTTGCCTGAACGATGGCGGTCTTGTCCTGGATGCTCTGGGCTGGGTTCGCCAGCTGCCCCTTGAAAAATCGCTGCCACTCATCGTTCTCGAAGTGGATATCATTTAGCCGTTCGAGCTGGGTGCGCAAGTTGTTGATGAGATCTGCCTCTTCATGAATTGGCAGGTACTCGTATTCCTGATTCTGCAGCTGCGCGATGAGCTCCTTCTCCAACTCAGACTCGGATTGATAGCTCTTCTCCTTGCGCGCCGGCGCGTCGTACTCGGCGACGACGGTTGAGTTCCCACTAGCGGCAATCGGCAAAAACGTGCTCACTTTGCCTCCTCGAAGCTAAGCAGCTTGTCACGGTAATACTCGTATTGTTTTCGGCGAGCAGCGATCTCAGCGGGTAAGCCGACGGAGATGTCGTTAACCAGGGCATCGAACTTATCGAGAATAGAGACGATGCGTTCCTGTTCAGTAAGCGATGGAACTGGAACAATCGTTTGAGCAACTAGTTTAGAATTCAAATTGCTAACGGTACCCGATCCAACAGCTGCTCGAAATTGGGACTGAACCGCATTGCTCCTAAGTAAGTGGTACAGGAAATCCGGCAAGTAGTGTTCCTCAAATTTGGATAGCTTTAACCAACCATCGTGAATGCAACCATAAATCTTAGAAATGTAGGGTCTACCAAAACTCATCGAATTCGATAATATGAAATCTCCTGGGGAGATTTCCCTCGATTTCTCTGCACCGTCTGGTGTAATGAACTGGGCTGTTTGGGTTACATATTTACTGTTTGTCTCAACATCGCCTATTTTTATCCAAGGCACGGAATCATCGATATCCTTGGTAATGAATTTCGATATTGGTCTAGGGGATGCACCTCTTGAAATTTCGCAGAGCTCTCCCAGCTTTTTCAGCGTTGCATGTGACCTAAGTGAATCTGAATCGTAATCTAGCAGCAAATCGCGGTAGTATTCGTACTGTTTGCAACGAGCTTCTAGCTCCGCTTCTAGCTCCGCTTCTAGCTCCGCTTCCAGCTCCGTGAAGGTATCCAAAATCTTGACGACCTGGTTCTGTACCTCAAGAGGAGGGACGGGAATTTTTATCCTTGCAATGTACTCAGGCGCTAGTTCAATGACTTTCACCCCTCGACAATATTTCCTCTTTGCCACTTGAAATACCTCAGATTGGAAGACGTAGGATAGATATTTCGGGTTCTGTCCATGATGTAGTACTGTCGCATGCCCTCCGGTGATAATAGGATCCTTACCAATCCACGCCAATGACTTTCCGACATCTTCAATATTTTCACTTGTATTAGTGATAATAAGATCGCCTGGTTCTACAGGTGTGTAGCGTTCAGCTGACGAAGGTTTTACAAAGCTTATTGTTTCTTCGGCCCATACTCCATAGTGAGTATAAATCTGCCCATAATGCACAGCACCAATTCCGGAATCAATTAGATCCTTTTTTGTTAAACCTTTGCCTCGCTTAAGCGTGCCTAAATCACCAATGGTCATATATCTGACCCCACCTGGGCAAAGCTCCCGAACCATCTTATCGATCCTGATCATCTTGGGTCCTCCAGGTCAGCAACGATCTCGTCGATCGCAACTCTGAGATCATTCTGGCGAGCAACGATCTCGTCAATCTCTTTGTTGAGTTCTGCGATATTGATGGCTTCGCGGGTATCTTCGGGTTCAACGTAGCTGGATACCGACATGTTGTAGTCAGCTTCTTTGACTTCCTCAATCGGCACCAACTGGGTGAAGTACTCAACATTCTCTCGCTTGGCGTAGGCATCCAGTATCCGCTGTCGGTGAGCTTCAGTGATCTGGTTCTTCGTACCGGAGCGCTCAAATAACTGCGAAGCATCGATGAATAAAACGTTCGAGTCTTTCTTCGACTTCTTTAGCACCAACACGCAGGTGCCAATCGTGGTGCCGTAGAACAGGTCAACCGGCAGCTGGATCACCGCATCCGCGTAGTTACCATCAACCAGGTACTTTCTGATCTTCTTCTCTGCTCCGCCACGATAAAGCACGCCGGGAAACTGAACAATAGCAGCTGTACCATCCTCGGCAAGCCACGAGAGAATATGCATGGTGAACGCCAGGTCAGCTTTACCCTTCGGCGCTAGCACACCAGCAGGGGCGAAGCGCTCGTCGTTAATCAAGGTCGGCGAATCCGAGCCGATCCACTTTGTTGAATATGGTGGGTTGGAAACAATCGCCTCGAACGGCTCATAGTCCCAGTGCGCAGGTTGTGTCAGAGTGTCTCCGAGGGCGACGTTGAACTTTGAGAAGTTGATGCCGTGCAGGAACATATTAATACGGCAAAGGTTGTACGTGGTCAGATTTATCTCCTGGCCGAAGAAACCCTCATCCACGTTGTCACGACCAAGTACCTTGGCGAATTTCAACAGCAACGACCCACTACCGCACGCCGGGTCATACACCCTGGAAACGCGATCCTTGCCCAGCACAGTGATGCGAGCGATCAGCTCCGATACATCCTGTGGTGTGAAGAATTCACCACCTGACTTGCCTGCAGAGGAGGCGTACATTGTCATCAAGTACTCGTAGGCATCGCCGAAAGTGTCGATGTCGGCATCTTGGTAGTTGCCGAACTCAAGGTCACCAATTGCGTCGAGAAGCTTAACAAGCTTGTCGTTTCGCTGTTCGATGGTGTTGCCCAGGCGTGCGCTGTTGACATTGAGGTCGTCGAAAAGACCCTTCATGTCATCCTCGGATTCGCTACCAATAGCCGAGGCCTCGATGTTGGCAAAAACCGCTGCGAGGGTCTCATTTAGGTTGATGTCACGTGGTGCAGCTCGACGAACGTTCTCGAACAGATGGGAAGGCAAAATGAAAAAACCCAGACTATCGACAGCGTCCTTGCGTATCTGCTCGGCAACCTCATCCTCAAGGGATCCATAATCAAAGCTAGTATCACCGGCCTCTGCCTCGCCTTGGTTGACCCAGTTGGTAATGTGCTCAGAAATAAAGCGGTAGAACAACATACCAAGCACGTATGCCTTGAAATCCCAGCCGTCTACGCTGCCACGTAGATCGTTGGCCACCCGCCAAATTGTTCGATGTAAATTAGCGCGCTGTTGCGATGCTGCCACGAAAACCTCTAACTAAATCAACTCGCCTCATCCATCGGCAAAATACATCTAAAAAGCAACGTTGCTAGCAGATGAGTCAAGCAGAAAGACAGTTACCAAAAATTCAAACAACATCATTCTACGCAGAACTCAGCGACCAAAGTCCGAAGTGAAACGCTCGTTTCGCTTTGGGATTACTAGGTTGAGTCAGCTGCACCTTTTCGATGGTTCGAGTTGTTCCACATATCGACGGAAGTGTCGATTCGGGCTAGGTGGTAGGTGATGTCCGCGTTGTTGGTAGGGGGCTTCCGGGCAGGTGCTGACACTTTACACCAACTCTCCGGAATATCCCTACCAACTAACCGCATCTGACAGGAAGCTTTAGACACCTTTCTTACTTAGATTTTCGCTTCCCCAGATTTACCCCAAGCGAGTTGGTTACCCTGAAGACAGTCGATCGTGTTTCGAAAAACGAAGATTAGCCCCATTTCCTTGAATGCCATCTACGGAAGACTTCAACATTTTGCGTGACTCGCGTTTAGAGGGATGTGAGCCATACTTTCGAAAATTATTAGGTTCAAACCACCACAACCTCAAGATGCAACTTGAAAAAACGAATTTTTGTTCTCCTGTGGATAACTTTTAATCATCAGATTTCTTGCTGGTAAGAAAGATTTAGGGTTGTGGATAACTAAACTCATCCTGTGGATAAATTCCACTATTGTAATTCACCTTTTCCCCCAGTCCAGACACCAGCTACACTGTAAGACAGCACACAAAAGCCCCGTAACCGCGAGGCGGCAACGAGGCTGTTGCTGGTGAACTATTTGGCAATTTCACTCACCTGCAACTGTACCTGTGTTGTTAACCGCGTGTGCTAATGACCCTCGCCTAAAAGCGAGGAGGAAGGATGTCGTTATGGCATCAAACCAGTATCACGTAATCCCCCACCAAGATGGTTGGGGAGTCAAGGGCGCAGGTTCAGATAGAATATTGCGCCACTTTGACACCAAGACCGAAGCAAGTGAATTCGGCAGAGATGTTGCTCGGAACCAGGAAGCGGAACTGTTCTACCACTACAAGGATGGTAGATTCCAGGGCCGCGACTCCTACGGCGATGATCCGTTTCCTCCGCGAGGCTAAACGGTAAATAGCAAGGCGCGATCTGAGGCAACTCAGGTCGCGTTTTGTTTTATCGAGACGCGGCACCCCTGCAAGGTGATAATAAGGGCATGACCACCAAGAACCTCACACCTCTCCAGATCACCGTTCTCCAATGGGTCGCCGATGGCTGCCCCACTAATCCTGAAGTGCCAGACACCTACAAGATATCCGCACGCGCACTGGCTAACCGTGACTTAGCCAGAATAAAAGGTAGCGGGAAGACGTGGAAGGCAAAGATCACCGAACGTGGGAAACGCGTACTTGCAGGGAAGGAACCGCTGAAGAAGGCTAAGCATAAGTCTCCTGTCTTCGTTCCTCAGGCGCCGACAGCTGCGGAGACGGAGCTGGTGATGCGGGCGAAGGAGCTAGTGGAAGACTTGGTGGCATCGGAAAGAAAATGAGTGGTGCGCTATCCCGACAGTGAAGAGGAAGTGAAGAGTGACTGGAAGCCTCTCGAGAAGATTATTCGTGGGCAGCTGAAGGAACTTGTGCCTGAGGGTATGGAGTTTGCGCTGCGCTCGAAGAAGTGGTCGCCATACATGGTGACCATGGCGCTGCTTCCAACTGACACGTGGATCACAGCGGATCCGGAGCCCTTTCTAGCGGGCGACAAACGTGTGGACAAGTACCATTCCATCGCCACGGAGTTTGCGAAGATGACCGAAACGTCCAGCAAGAATGTCGAGAGGCGGATGAAACTTCTGCTCCACGTCATGTTTACCGAGGCCGAGGCACGTGGGTGGACCGTGGAAAGGAAGCACACGGATCATTATTCCTGGTACCCAGCGCGAGACTTTGCGGTCATTTCTGCTGGAAACAGCTCGTTTGAAGTGAAGGTCAAAGAGAAGTTCCGGAAAGTGGAGCGACCCCCGACGAAGAAGCAGACCGAGGATCACGAGCGTTCCTTGCAGTACTCGTGAAATAGGGGCAGGCAGATGCCGACATACTACGACCGTGTGGGAACCGAATCACTGCTAAGCACCTTTTTGACCACGAACCGTAATCCACTCGCTGACACCGATGCAGAAACCAACGTTTACTGCAGCAGGATCGCCTTGACAAGCATGGTGGAACTTTCGGGAGACTACGGGGTTAAAGGAAGCGTGGTAGGCTCACACGCTACGTTAGTGAACTAGTCCGCCCTATCCTATTGCCTATACCTTTGGGTAGATGAACCACTGCATTAAGTAGACAGCAATCATAGGCACTCCGCATAATCCAGCTAATACGTAAATGATTCTGACGGTATCGGCGGAGATTCCATATGTTTCAGCCACTCCGGCACAGACCCCTGCTATACGCTTATCTTTTTCGACCCGGTGCCATTTATTTTCTTGAAACATTATGAATATCCGTACTCAAATGTCGAGATGCCACTATTGCTGCTTAGTACGTTTGTACTTACAACGATTCCGAGACACTGTTCGTGACGGTGTGCTCGAATTACATCGTAGCCTAGTTTTCCTGCCACCGTTAAGATGGCGATTGCCACAGGGCCTGTAGCCCCGAGTGCAACCATCCAAGGGAGAGCTGCAATCGCTCCGGCTTCTCCTGCCGCGCCGGTCGCTTTCGTTTCCTGCTCGCTCAACTTAATTGTAGCTTTCTCCCAGCCCCAATCGATCTGCGGATCTGCAGTAACAGGGAAAGCTGTTTTTGAGTCATGCTCAACGATTTGTACAAGAGTTCCATTCTCAACTACGAGTGAGGTTTGGAGGGCAATGCCATTAGCATCGTAAGCCCAGGAGTTACCGATCGTTGCCAGTAGGTTTCCGTCTAGGAAAATTCCCATAGAGTCTGCGCTCCCTTCGCTAAATGGGATGACTTCAGCTCCTTGTGAAATACTGAGAGGAAAGCGATATTCGGTAGGTGCCTCTGAGTTCCCGATATGGATAAGCGTCTGCATACTGCTTTCAAATTTATTCGTTTCGAAAGAGTAAGCTTTCGTTGAACGCTTAGAGCGACATTCCTTGCCCTGATACTCATCACTGCATTTGACCAACGACGGCAGTTCGAATCCTTAGGTTAACGTCCTCCAGAGAGGCCTCAATCTGGGAAAAATCCTCATTCCAACCTCCCCCTCTTTCAAAACCCTGCTGTCCCGAGAGTGCCAGTGCAGTGAACTCGAGGTTCTTGATGAGTCCCAACCACCTGATCACCAAGGAAGGTGACAAGGTGATCGACTGCTTCCACACATGCGTTCATTTCTTCCCGGGTAGGTTCGTAGACTTCGTGAACCGCTCTATTTCTCAATTGCTCGACCTGCTCCGACCATGCAGCAATAGGTTCTGGGGCCTCTCGACCCAACCGATCATTTCTGGATAAAAGGAAACAGGCCATTACTCTCGCATTGGAATTTTTATGAATCACTAAGTCTCTTCCGGGGTAAGAACGTAAACTTCATAGTCGTAGTGTGGCGCTTAGCCACGACATAGACCCATCTCCAACCCTGACCCCTTGAAAGTAACCACAACAACTATGCCACCGAAGCCCTCCAACCCTCACCGGATCATTCCCGTCACGGTCGTATCCAACGAGCAGCTCGCCCCGCGTCTCCACCGCGTAACCTTCACAGCTTCCGACTTCGCTGACTACCCGTTGGACGGCCCCGATGAATTCTTCGGCTTACTCATGCCGCGACAGGGCGAACAGTTCCATCCCTTTGACCTTGGCGACAGTAACATCCGCGCAACGGTGGCTAACCTCCCGGAAGAAACCCGCCCCGAACTGCGCTGGTACACCATCCGAGGGTTAGATCCGGCCACGAGCACCATGTGGACTGACGTGGTCACCCACGGAGATTCCGGCCCCGGCTCTCGCTGGGTTCGGCGCGCCCTCCCCGGCGATACCGCCGGCATGTATACGTGTGGGGCAATCTGGGTTCAGGCCCCCTCACCGCAACTCATGATTGCCGACGCCTCCTCTATCCCCGCCCTCCGCCACGTCCTCGCCCACCTGCAAAGAACCAACCCGGAAGCGCTGACGCTCACCGACATCATTGCTGTAATCACCGACCTTGACGAGGTCGAACCTGACTTCTCCACCGAGTGGTCGCCCCAAGTGCGCAGCCTCACTGTTGTCACTACTTCTAAGACTTTGGAGTCGGACGCTACGCTGGCTTCCCTCCGCGACCATTACTCACCCGAACACGGCAGTCTGCCTAGGTCTCTGTGGGCGTGTGGTGAAGGCAGTCTGGCAAAAACAGTACGCAAATTCGCGGTCGATGAGTTGCAGCTGTCCCCCGACGTCATCGAATGGAGCCCATTTTGGTTCCACGGGAAGGCACGCCCCTAGCGTCCAGGCTTTTCCCAATCCTAGCCGGGCTGGCTGGACCTGAGCGCCTGCGTGTTCGTTCTCCGTTCAGCCAATGCCTTTCGCGATAACGGACGTTCGAACGGAGGAAAGATGAAATAATTTTTCTCCAACGCACATCTGCGTCTGTCAGATCTACAGGGTTCCCCGCGGAACTATCACCGGGCTTTTACCATGCGGATCCTCCCAGACTTCCGCCCTCAGCCCATATGCTTCCGCCAGCACGTCCGGGATCAGAGCCTCAGCCGGAGTCCCCTGGGCAAGGATCTGCCCGTCCTTCATCACGATTAGAGTGTCCGAGAACATCCCGGCCAGCATCAAATCGTGCAGCACCATGACTACAGCCTTCCCCTTCTGCGCCTGATTGCGCGCCAGCTCCAGCATTTCCATTGCATGGGCTGGGTCTAGAAACGTGGTCGGCTCATCGAGTAATAGCACCGGAGTATCTTGCGCCAACGTCATCGCCAACCATACGCGCTGGCGCTGCCCACCGGACAACGAAGAAACCTCGCGATCCACCAAGTCAACAATCCCGGTTGTTTCGCAGGCATGGGCAATCACCTCCCGGTCACGGGCCGATTCTCCACGCAACCAACCTTGGTGAGGATGTCGACCGCGGGCTACCAGCTCCCCCACCAAGATCCCCTCTGGCGCCATGGGGTGTTGCGGCAGCATCGCGATCCGCCGGGCCGCATCCTTGGTGTGTAGCTCATGGACGATCTCACCCTGAACGTATACTTCACCGGCCCGCGGAGTGACCAATTTAGACATCGTCTTCAGCAGCGTTGACTTCCCGCACCCGTTTGGACCAATCAGAGTAGTGACCTGTCCTGGGTATGCGCGCACGCTAACCCCTTTGAGTACGTCCCGGGCTTCGGAGTACCCGGCGTACACCTCAGTTGCGTTCAGAATCGCCTCGTTCTCAACCATTGTTGCCTCGCTTGTTCATTTTCTTGATGACCAATCCCACCAGTGCAATTCCACCGATCACGGAAGATACCGCCCCAACCGGAGCACTCGTTGGTATGAACCCCGCAATCACCGCGCACACCCCCAGCAGTGCCGCACCGGCGGCCGCCGACACCATCGGTGATGGCGTTCCGGTATTAGCCACGATCCTTCCCAGGTGTGGCGCGATCAGCGCAATGAAACCGATCGGCCCCACCACAGAGACCACCACAGCCGCCACGCCTGTTGCCGCTATCAACAGGGCTGCCCGCCGTGCCTTTATATTCACACCTAGCGATGATGCCGAACTGTCATCGTGCGCAAGGACGGGTAGATCCCTCGCGCACCACAAGCCGATGGCGATGAATGGTGCCAGACCGACCAACAACGGAATCAACGCATTCATACGTACGAACCCTGTGGAGCCCGCTAGCCAAGTCTGAGTCTCGGCCGCCCGCAGGATTTCGGCTTTGAGCAGCAGGTAGCTCACGACTGCTTGGAGCATGAGAGACAGGGCGAAACCGATGAGCACAATCTTGTCGCTGGTACCCACGCCACCCAGCAGGGTGAGCACGACGAGTACCGCCACGGCCCCGACCATCGCTAGCCCGGCGCGCCACCAGAACATGGGCAAATCTTCCAGCCACGTGGGCCGGACGGTGACAGTGCCCAGTACCACGAGCACGGCCGCCCCGGAGGTCACACCCAGGATGTCTGGGGAGGCGAGGGGGTTTCTGGCCATTGTTTGCGTCCATGCGCCGGCGGTACCTAAGGCCGCACCGACAATCATCGTGGCTAGCGCCACGGGCAAGCGCAGGTCCCACACCACGGCGATTTGGCGAGCGGTACCGCCACCACGGAGCACGTCGAGTACCTCCGCCGGGGACATTTTCACTGTGCCTTGTCCCAGGAGCACGAGGTAACAGGCAAAAGCCACGACCGCGAAGAACCCAGTGCTGCCCAGGATGCGTGCGATGCGGTTGCGCCGCTGGCAGGTGAGCTGCTGGGTGAGATCCTCGGTGATGGTTTGCAGGGAATTGTTCTGCGGTGAGTGTGTCACTGCATGCTCCCCGCTTTCTGCCAACTCGAACGCCTGCGCACCACAGCAATCATCAGCGGCGCACCCAGGATGGCGATAACGATAGACATCTCTAACTCCCCCGGACGCAGTACCAACCGACCCACAATATCCGCAGCGAGCACCATGATTCCCCCGGTCAGCGCCGCCGGAAGTATCAGCCGGGTTACCTGCGGACCCAGCACCACGCGCATCACGTGCGGGGCGGCGAAGCCGACGAAAACGACCGGGCCTGCCGCCGCCGTCGCGCTGCCCGCGAGCAGGACCACCCCGAGCGCTGAGAGCAGTCGCGCAAGGCGGGGTGAGCCACCGAGAGCTTGGGAGGCATCATCACCAAAGGCCAATAGATCCAATGGTCGGGCGGCAATCAAAGCAAGCACAAAGCCGACTACCAGGCCCGTCCAAGCCAGCACTATTTCACTGAAGCCACGGCCGAAGGTGGAGCCCACGACCCAGTGGCGCATGCTATCGAGGACGTCGGTGTCGAACAGGCCGATGAGGACGGTGCCGGAGCGCAAGGTAGCATCCACGCCCACGCCCACCAAGAGGAGCGTTATGGGATCAGGGGCACGGCGCGCAATGAACATAACCAGTCCGGCTGCGAGTGCGGCACCGACCAGCGCGCACGATGCGGCACTGCCCACGTTGGTAACCACCCCGACAACAGATCCAAAGGCCACGGCGAACGAGGCCCCTGAGGTGATGCCGATGAAGCCCGGATCGGCCAGCGGGTTGCGCGTCCACGCCTGGGCGAGTACCCCAGCAACGGCCAGGGACGACCCGACTGCGAAGGCTAGAAGCGTGCGAGGGACGCGCAGGTCCCAAATGATGCTGCCAAGCTCTTGCTTGCTGGCGCCGCGGAGAGCCTCGAGCACCTCGGCGGCCGGAATGGAGCGCGAGCCTACGAAGAGGGATGCGATTGCCACGACGACGCTGGCCGCGATGAGGGTGGCAATGGTGCGCTTCGTACGGTCTTCACGGGAGCTGACGGGGAAGGTACGAAGTGGTTTTGTACCGCCAGCAAGGTCGGATGTTCCGGTAGCCGTGCCAGCCGTACAGCTAGGTCGGCGAGAGCGCAAACGAGTGGCGAGGAAATCAGATGACATTAGGTTATGGAGTTTCTGTGGGATGTGTTGAAGTCGGCGCTAGTACGAGCCGCGCAGGCAGGTGTCAGCTACTTCAGTTGCTCTGCGAACTTGTCAATTACCCACGGAATGGTTACCGGGTTAGGCATACTCATCGCATTTCCCACATCGGTTTCTAAGTACCGCACACGGCCGTCCTTAACTACATCCAGTTTCTGGAAAGTCGCATCCTTCTTGAGTGCATTCAGGGCACCGTTGTAATCCAGTACAAATAAGTAGTCCACGTTGTTGAGCTTGGCGTAGTTTTCTGGAGCATAGTCCACGAAGAACGACGAGCCATCGCCCTGCAGCTCCTTCGGGTTGGTGAAGCCCAAATCCCTAATGAATTGGCCACGGCCGTCGCCGTCGGTGTACAGACCAATCTTGCCCTCGTAGGGCATCACGATGGCCGCACGCTTGCCCTGCAGTTCTGGGTGGTCCTTCTTGAATTGGGCGAACTTTTCCTCGGTCTCCTTGATGAGCCTGTCGCCCTCCTCCTCTTTGCCGACGGCCTGGGAGATCGTTTCAACCTGCTTGTCCCACGGAATCTGCCAATCCTGATAGCCCTCGGGTTTGACTGTGGTGCTGGCGATCTTGTCTAGGGAGGCCTTCGCCTGGGCGTCCACCGCTTGGTTCACCGCGATGATTTGGGTGGGGTTGGTAGCGGTGACTTTTTCTAGGATGTCGACGGTGAAGCCACTGGCCGTGTTAAAGATTTTCTCCGGTTTCGCATCCCCAAGCAGACCCTCCGACCACGGACCCACGCCAGATTCTGAGCCGTCACCTTCGGCACCCCATGGGGCAATCGCAACGGGCGTGATACCGAGCGCCAAAAGGGTATCGGCATCCCCCAAGCCAAGGCTCGCCACGCGCGAAACCGGGCTGCTCTCGGTGGAATCGTTCTCGCCATCGCCTCGAGCGCATCCCGTCAGGGCAAGGGACGCCACAGTAAGGAACACCGTTATGGCCTTGGCATGTTTGGAAAAGAAGTGCATGGTACTCCTTGGTTAGTTGTGGCCGGGTGTGGAGCTTCCGACCTGCGGAGTCACGTGGACTTGAACTGCCCCGGCGTAGCACACCCCACCATTTTTGGTAACACTTATGTAGCGTTATTCCGTGACTGCTGACACATTACCCGCCGTTCATACAATAGGCAAGCCTTACCTTACGCTTCTCCGTCCGTGCGTGACATACGTCAAGTTTTCTTCCACGTGATTGGGATGCCACGCGCTGCTCATCTTTCACGCGGTCGTGCGACGTATTTTTGCGGTTGTCCCACCTCCGCGCCTATACCGCACGACGACAACGTTCCCAGGTAACTTGGCTCAAACCTGGTGGATCAACCCACGGTGAGCATCCGGGAAAGCGGTAGAGGGGGGCGTCGAGAAGCTAGAGGGGGAGCTTGAGCAGGCGCGCGGCGTTGGACCACAAGATCTACTTCTTCTCCTCGTCGGTGAAGCGGGAGGTCCGCACATAGTCGAAGGCGCGGACGTACTTCTCCTCCTGGAAATACGGGAAATCGGAACCACCCATCAGCTGCGAGACGCCGAAGGTCTCCGCGGCCAGGGCCAACCACGGCTCGTGGAAGTTGGCGGCGTCGAAAAAGAACTTCCGCAGGGACTCGTTCGGCGAGGCCGGGAAGGCGTCCCAGTCCTCGTAGTTATCCTCGATGCGCTGCGCCAGCATGGGGAGATCGCCGCCCAGGTGCGCGACGTGGAACGTGATGTGTGGGAAACGGCGCGGTATATCGGCCTTCAGGAGCTCCAACGTAGCCGTCGCATCCTCGACAGGCGCACCGTTGACCCACTCCAGCTTGTGGCGGAGCAACCACGGCGAATTAACACCGCAGCCAGTCGGGTGCATATTGACCACCATGGCGCGTTCATTGAGGAAGCTCCAGACCGGGTCGAGGGAGGAATCCGACAGAAAGGGCTGCTGCGCCAGCAACGTGGGCAAGCCGATGCCACAGAACTGACCGGAATTTTCGATCCACTCCAACTCCTTCAACGCCGCGTCGACGTGTTCGCGTATTTCATGCCGTACCGGAGACTGTGGCCTGAATCATCAGGGAGGGAATCAGTCGAGCTCTTGTGGATGTAGATTTTCTCCTTGTAGGACTTGCAGTGGACAACTGTCCAAAACTGATCCTTACTGCGGCGAACCAGCAGGTCAATGCCGGTGGCCGGGCGCTTCGCGTATGGAAAGTCTGACCCTATCAGGGGATCCGTCTTGATCAACTACTCAAAACCAATGCCATACTCGGCTCTGGGCCGATTCTCGCGGAGCTGGGCAAGGGGCTTCTTTAAACGTCAACATGGTGATGATAATTGCGCCTTGCTCTACCTTTTCCGTGGCCGCAGGCACTGTAACGCGCCTACCAGGACGTAGGATAGATATAACAGTTAGCCGAAAACTAGGGAGAGGTAGGACAAAGATGAAGACGAAGCGGATGGTGGCGGCGACGGTGGCGTCGGCAATTGCGTTGACGGGGGTGACCAGCGTGGCTGGTGCCGAGGAAACGCAGAAGGGGTACCAGTGCGTAGCTAACGGCACCACGTACACGAACCCGCTCGTGTGGTCTGCACCCGTTGTGGGCATCATCAGCATCTACGCCGCCATCCCCGAGAACATCCGTGCCCAATACGGGCTGCCCACCTCGCAGAACGTGCGGGACATTATTGGGCAGGCGCTGCCACAGGTGGACAAGCAGCAAGTGGAGAAGTTCGTCACCAACGGGACGATCGCCGCGTTTTCCATCTTCAGCTTTGTGATCGGTGCGCTGGCCAGCGCACCCGGGTACTACCAAAACTGCGTCACCGACATCAAAACGCCGGCGACCGGGGATAACTCCGAGACGGAGTGGGATAGCTCCAAATGGCGGGGATCCTCTAAGGAGTAGTGATGTGGGGGCTCGTCATTCGCTGTCCCAAGCGAGCCCCGGGGCAAACCACTGATCGGAGGGGAACCGGCCGCGTAGTGGCCAGAGGCGGTCAAGCTGGCGGAGAAAAAGCTTGGACTTCCAGGAAGCATTATCGATGCGAATCGGCGTTAGTGCCTCGCTTTCGAGTTGACGGTGGCGGGTGAGCTCGGCGTTTACGGAATCCGCAATGGGTTCATCGAACTCGCCGTGGGTTTTGCCGGAGCCGTCGTACTCGAGGGCGATGGATCTATCGGGGTAGAAGAAATCGACGCGGCCGATGAAGGCGCCGTCGGTATCCAAGATGCTGGCTTGCTGGAAGGGGGCGGGGAAGCCGGCCTGGAAAAGGGCGACCTTGACATCGGATTCGCGGGGGCTTTCCGAGAAAGCGTTGATGAGGTGGACGGCGGTGCGGGCGGTATCGATGCCGGCGGTTCTGGCTCTTTGCGCGAGAGCGTAGAGGAGCTCGTCTTCTGTGGTGAGGTTGGTGGCGACGGCGAAGTCGCCGCAGCGGACGGCTTGGGCAAGACCCTCCCAGCGGGCGATATCGATGACCGTCAGGGCTGGGGAGGTAAGCGAAATTTCAAAACAGCAGACGGTGGTGGTGCGCAGATCGTTCCTTTTAAGGCGGGTCTGGCACACGCCTGCGCGGGGTCTTCCGGTGCCGATGATGTGCACCTGCTCGCGCTTGTGGATGATCGCGGGCATGCCCCACAGGGCCGCCGCTGACGCACCGATTAGTGGTCGTCCCTCAATGCCCAGGGCGGCGCAGCGGAGGAGGTACTTATCCTCGCGGCTGAGTTTTTGGTATTCCCCCTGAACTACGTAGACGCCGCGGGCGAGCTGCATGTGCGCAGACACCGCATTGCGCTGAAAAGAGTTAAGACCCCGAGTGAAAAGAAGATGTTCCCCCACATTCATGGCTCACATTTTCACATGGGGCGGGGGTCTTCGCCACCGGTAGAGAAAAAGGTAGACGTTTGGCGCGTAGCAAACGTGACGGACTGGGTCGATGGGTGCGCCCCTCGGATAGATGTCTACCTTTTGTCAGGTGGGCGCGAAAAAGCCCCCGGCAGCATGGTGGCTGCCGGGGCGTCGTCGCCGCTCGGGTTTAGACGTCCAGGAAGCGGACGTCCTTCGCGTTGCGGGTGATGAAGGTGCGGCGGGCGACGACGTCGTCACCCATGAGGATGGAGAAGAGCTCGTCGGCACGCTCGGCGTCTTCAAGGTCGACGCGGCGGAGGGTGCGGAAATCCGGGTCGAGGGTGGTTTCCCAGAGCTCGGAGGCGTTCATCTCGCCCAGGCCCTTGTAGCGCTGGATGCCGTCATCGGTGTTGATCTTGCGGCCGGCCTCGAGGCCTTCCGCAAGGAGATCGTCGCGCTCCTGGTCGGAGTAGGCGAAGCCGGGGTCGCCTTTCTGCCACTTGAGCTTGTACAACGGCGGGTTAGCGAGGTAGACGTGGCCTTCCTCGATAAGCGCGGGCATGAAGCGGAAAAGGAGGGTGAGCAGCAGCGTTGCAATGTGCTGGCCGTCAACATCGGCATCGGCCATGAGGACGATCTTGTGGTAACGGAGCTTGGAAATATCAAACTCGTCGTGGACACCCGTGCCGAGAGCAGTGATGATCGCCTGGATCTCCGCGTTCTTGAAGGCGCGATCAAGGCGGGCCTTCTCGACGTTGAGGATCTTGCCACGCAGCGGGAGGATCGCCTGGAACATGGAGTCACGGCCGGCCTTGGCGGAACCGCCTGCGGAGTCGCCCTCCACGATGTAGAGCTCGGATTTCTCCGGGTCCTTGGAGCGGCAATCGGCAAGCTTGCCGGGCAGGCCTCCCATGTCTGTGGGGGACTTGCGGCGCACGAGCTCGCGGGCCTTCCGGGCGGCGAGGCGGGCCTGGGCCGAAGAGCTGGCCTTTTGCACGATGATCTTGGCCTCGGCGGGGTTCGCCTCGAACCAGTGCGTGAGGTGGGTATTGACCACGCGCTGCACGAAAGACTTGACGTTGGTGTTACCCAGCTTGGTCTTGGTCTGGCCCTCGAACTGCGGATCGCCGACCTTGACGGAGACGACGGCGGATAGCCCCTCGCGGCAGTCGTCGCCGGTAAGCTTCGGATCCTTGTCTTTCAGCAGCTTGTGGTCGCGCGCGTACTTGTTCATGATCGTGGTCAGCGCGGCGCGGAAGCCTTCCTCGTGCGTGCCGCCCTCGACCGTGGCGATGGTGTTGGCGAAGGTGAAGACGTTCTCCTTGTAGGAGGTGTTCCACTGCAGGGCGACCTCCAGGGCCAGGTCATCCTCGGAATCCTGGAAACCGACGATGGTGGGGTGGAGAGCCGTCTTCTTCTTGTTCAGGAACTTGACGTAATCGATGAGGCCATCCGGGTAGTGGAAGACAACGGAGCGCTCGGATGGTATCTCCGGTTCCTCAGCTTGCGGCTTCTCCGCAAGCTTTTCGTCAACCTCGTCGAGGGAGAGGCTGTCTGCCTCGAGCAGCGACTCATCGGCTTCGAGGGAGGGCTTTTCTTCCTCGGCAATGATGTGCTTACGCTTATCCGTCAGCTTGATGTAGACGCCCTTGTTGAGGAAGGCCATCTGCTGCAGGCGGTCGGAGATCGTCTTGTAGTTGAACTCGACCGTCTCAAAGATTTCCGCATCCGGCCAGAAGCGGATGCGGGTGCCGGTGCCGCGGGCCTTGCCGCCCTTTTCCAGATCATCCGGAACCTGGTTATTAAAACGCTGATACCAGTGGTAACCGTCGCGCTTAATATCCGCCTCGACGCGGGTGGACAGGGCGTTCACCACGGAAATACCCACGCCGTGCAGGCCGCCGGAGACCTTGTAGGAATCATTGTTAAACTTGCCGCCGGCGTGCAGCTGCGTCATAACGACCTCGACCGTCGGGCGGCCGGTCTGATGCATCTCCACGGGGATGCCACGACCGTTATCCGTCACCTCGACGCTGCCATCCTCATGGAGAACGACATCCACCTTGTCAGCGAAGCCGGCCAGGGCCTCGTCGATAGAGTTATCGACAACCTCCCACACCAGGTGGTGCAGGCCACGTCTACCGGTGGAACCGATGTACATGCCGGGGCGCTTGCGGACAGCTTCCAAGCCCTCGAGCACGGTAATCGACGTTGCGTCGTAATCGTGATGTTCTGGGCTCAAGTTTTGTTGTGATTCAGCCACGATAGATTCGAAACTTCCTCGCTAATTTTAGACGTATAACTCTTGTCATTCTACACTTCCGTGGGGGACCACATGAAACTAGCTCAAACCGGCGAGAGGGCGTGTCAAACACAAATTTAGCCATACGTATCTCTCGGACCGCGACCCTTGACGTGAAGGCGACCCTTGCGCCAGCTCGGTGGTTTTGGCCCGAAAATCTTTAGCTGCGTGATGATGTTAGGACCGATCATATCGGCGATGGTCTGCAGGATGCGGCGCTGCATGAGGCGTAAATTTGTGGCCCACGCTGTGGAATCACACGTGATGAAGAGTGTTGTATCCTTCACCATCTCTATTTTTGTGTGATTGGCGATATCCGCGCCGACAATCTCCGCCCACTGGCCCATGATCCAGCCCGAGGCCAGCGGCTTTTGCCAGCCCTGCTTGCGGATCTCGCGGCCGAGGATGGAATGGAGGTTCTCCACCTTGCGGGGTGTGATGAGGCGGCGGCCATCCTTGCCCGTGGGGATGCGGCGGCGCGGTTTCTTCTCCGGCGGGGCCTCGACCTTTTTGTACACCTTGCCCATCTTCTGGATGCGCTCGAAGGACTGGTAGAAGAAGTCGAGGGAATCCTCCTCACTCATCGTCGCTCACGTCCAGGAAGGAATCCCCATCTTTGAGGAGCACGGTGTGGTCCGTGTGGGTGAGGTCGGTGGGGATATCGGTGGGGACGGCGGTGGTGATGAGGACCTGCTCGGCACTGCAGATCATCGAGGTCAGCGCTTGTCGACGGGGGTTATCAAGCTCGGCGAAAACATCATCGAGGATCAGGATCGGGATGTGGCCACCAGTGGAAAACAGCCGGAAGACGGCGATTTTCAGGGCGATGGCAAAAGACCACGTCTCACCGTGGGAGGCAAACCCCTTGGCGGGGGCTTCACCGAGATAAAGCCCCAGGTCATCCTTGTGGGGGCCGATGAGGGTGCGGCCCGCGTCGATCTCGCGGGGGCGGATCTCCGCCAGCGAGGTGAGCAGCAGCGCCTCCGTGTCCGCGGTGGTTTCCCCCTGGTCACGGGTGAGATAGGAGATTGCCGGGGGACGGGAATGCGGGGCAATCTCCAGGTAGGCGGCTTCCACGAGGGGGTGCAGGCGGGTGATGAGGGCGGAGCGGGCGGTGACGAGTTCGGCGCCGAGCGAGGCGAGCTGGCTGTCCCAGACATCGAGCATGCCGTGCATAGACGGATAAAAATTAGCTTTCGCCTGCTTGAGGAGAGCGTTGCGCTGCTTGAGGACGCGCTCGTACTCCGCCTTGGTGGCGGAAAAACGCGGGGTTTCCTGCGAAATGACAGAATCGATGAGGCGGCGGCGCCCCTCGGGTTCGCCGGTGACGAGGTGGAGGTCTTCCGGGGAGAAGAGGACGCAGCGGACGCCGCCGAGGAGCTCGCGCGGGTGGCGCAGGCGAGTGCGGTTGAGCTGCGCGAGGTTGGCGGCGTGGGGTTTCACCGTCATGCGGACGACGAGCTCCCGCCCGCCGGAGACGACGGTGGCCGCGAGCTGGGCGGCATCCGTGCCGGCGCGCACCAAGGGGGCATCGTGTTTGACGCGGTGGGAGGAGAGATTAGCCAGGTAGTAGATCGACTCGACGATGTTCGTTTTGCCGAACCCGTTGGCGCCGGTGAACACCGTCACCCCCGGCCCGAGCTCCAGGTCGAGCTCCGGCCAGCTGCGGAAATCCTTCAGGGTCAGGTGGCGAACAAACATCGCTTAACCGGGCAGGCGGACCGGCATGAGCAGGTAGGTTACCGCGCTGTGCGGTGAGGCGAAGGAACCGTCCGCGGCGGCCTCCGGAAGCTCCTCCGGCTCCGGGGTGAGGATGGCCGAACGGTTGGAATCCGTAAAGCCGAACATGACGCGTTTTGAACGCATGACATTCAGGCCATCGCGCAGGTAGGCGGGGTTGAAAGCGATGACGAGGGAATCCTCGACACCCTGGAAGGCGGCGGGGAGGACCTCCTCGGCGGCGCCGCTTTCGGAGTTCGCGGCGGTGAGAGAGACCTGGCCCGCGGAGAAGGTCATGCGGATCTGGCCGGACTTGTCGGCGACGAGGGAGACGCGGCGCAGGGCCTTGAGAAGTTCGTCGACGTCGCAGGTAGCGATGTAATTATGGGTCTTGGGCAGGAGGGGGTTGTAGTTGGGGAATTCAGCGTCGAGAAGCCGAGTGGTGGTCTGACGATTCTCGGTGACCATGCCGATGAGACCGTTACCCAAGGCAACCTCCAACGGCTTATTCAGGCCATTATCCATGGATTTTGCCGTATCCAGGAGGGTGCGCGCGGGGATCAAAAGGCTGGATTTCTCCAGCTCACGGGACGGCTCCCACTCCAGGTGGCGCACCGCCAGGCGGAACCGGTCCGTGGCGGCCATGATGAGGTCCGAGCCCTCGATATCGACGTGAATACCTGTAAGCATGGGAAGCGCATCGTCCTTGCCCGCGGCCGTGGCGACCTGGCTGACGGCCTCCGTGAACTGGTGCGGATCCACGCGACCGGCCGTCTCTGGCATCGCCGGCAGGGAGGGGTACTCATCGAGCGGGATGATCGGCAGCTCAAACTTTGCCTTCCCGCAGGACAACAGCACCTTGGAATGCGTCTCATCCGTCTCGACCTCGACCGTGCCCGCCGCCAGCGAGGAGGTGATATCGCTAATCAGCTTGCCGGCGACGGCGAGCCTGCCGTTTTGTAAGACCTGGGCGTTGAGGCGAACCTTGGTGGACACCTCGTAATCGAAGCCCGCCAGCTCCAGGCCATCATCGGTAGCCGTAATGACAAGACCGCGGAGCACCGGCTGCACGGGGCGGGTAGGCAGGTTGTGGGCGACCCAGCTCACGGCGTCTGCGAAATCGTCCTGGGCTACACGGAAGGCGACAGCGTGCGATTCCATCTTTCTCCTTTATTTTAACAAGTTTTCACTATCGGGCTAATCGGTCTTTTCGCGTCCGGATGAGGATGACAAAAGGTGACATGTCCAAACCTACCCCGCAGCGGACCCGCGGAGGAAAAGTTGTTCACGTCCCCTGTTTCTTCTTGTAATTCTAAGTAACCCGTTTGGTAAAAGCAGTAGGCGTTGTGGAAATTGGGGATAATTACAAATTCTGGCCGGTCGCGTCGCGTGTCGGAAATGTGAGTGCGGTTGTGGAATGCCTGTGGATAACGTCGGTCGATCTGTGGATAACTTTTGGGGTTCCGAGTTATCCACAATTTATGCACAGGCCGGCTCCGAGTTATCCACAGCCAAAACCAGGAGATTGTGAATACTGTGAACTGGGGTTTTGTGGGTTATGTGATGAGTATCACCAAATTACAAAGCCGTAATTTCACAAATGTGAATAAACTTGTGGATAACTTTTTTTCCGGGCGTGCGCTGGGGAAAACTGTGGAAAACTCCGTCATTTTTGGGTGGTTGTGCACAGGGGGTGACTGTGGAAGAAAAAGAGCCCCCGCGCCCCGGATCGTGTTATTCCGGGGCGCGGGGGCGCGGGGGCGGGTGTAATTATTGCTGCTGGGCGGGGCGGGAGGCCGCCTGCTTGATGTTCTGGGCGAGCTGTTGCACCTGGTCATAGGTGTCGCGGTCCTTGGACATCTCCTTGCCGATCTTGCGCTCGGCGTACATGACCGTCGTGTGATCCTTGCCGAACTCGGCGCCGATCTTGGGCAGGGACAGGGAGGTGAACTCGCGGCACAGGTACATGGCGAGCTGGCGGGCGTGCGAGACGGGGCGCGTCTTCGTCTTCCCGCGCAACTGACTGACAGGGAGGTTGAAGAAGCGGGCCGTCTCGGCGATGATGTCCGTCGGCGTGATCTCCACGTTCTGCTCCGTGCCGATGAGATCCGACAGGGCCTCGCGCACCAGGTCAGGGGTGATCTGCCGGTGGGTGAGGGAGGCGAAGGCGGTGACGCGGATAAGCGCCCCCTCGAGAGACCGGATCGAGCCCGGGAAGGGGGTGGCGATCTCCGTCAGGGAATCGCGATCCACCTGGACGTGCTCGGCGATGGCCTTCTTTTCCAGGATGGCGATGCGCGTTTCCAGATCCGGCGGCTGAATATCCGTGATGAGGCCGGCCTGGAAGCGGGTGCGGAGGCGATCCTCCAAGGTCACGAGGTTTTGCGGCGGCCGGTCGGAGGACAGGATGATCTGCTTATTGGCCTGGTGGAGGGCGTTAAAGGTGTGGAAGAACTCCTCCTGGGTGCCCTCCTTGCCCTCCAAGAACTGGATATCGTCAACCATGAGGATGTCCAGGTTGCGGTAGCGGTGCTTGAAGGATTCCTGCTTATCATCGCGGACCGAGTTGATGTAGTCATTGGTGAATTCCTCACTGGAGACGTACATGACGCGGATCCCCGGATGGAGCTGCAGCGCGTAATTGCCCGTCGCGTGCAGGAGGTGGGTTTTGCCCAGCCCTGAACCGCCCCAGATATACAGCGGGTTGTAGGCCTCGGCCGGGGACTCCGCCACGGCGAAGGCTGCGGCCTGCGAAAACTGGTTGGACTTGCCGATGACGAAGGACTCGAAGGTGTGCTTCGGGTTCAGCGTGGAATTGGCCGAGGGCGCCTGTTTTGGCTGGGTGGATGGGGTGTAATTCGGGAGAACCGCAGGCACGGGAGTGGGCTCGGGTGCCGGCTCTGGGGGGCGGGGACGAGTGACGCGGACGCGTGGAGGGGTGACCGACGGAGCGGTCTCGGGAGTAGAGGTCGGGGGGAGGGAGTCGTCGACAAGCGAAGGATCGACACTGATAGCGAGGTTGATCGGGGTGCCGGTGACCTCCTCCCAGACGAGTGCGACCGCCTGGCCCGTTTCGCCTTCGAGCGCGCGTTTGGCCAGCTTATGCGGGGTGGAGAGGAGGAGGTGGCCCTGGACGACGGCGAGCGGGCGCGTGAGGCGCAGGTAGCTGCGGTTGGATTGGGAAATCGGCGCGAACGGGAAATCGGGTTCCTTTTCGCGGGTGGTCAGGGTGGTGAGGACGTCCCGCCAGAGTTGTTCCGGGGAGGAGGAAAGGTCTGTCACAGCGGCGGGCGTTCTTTCTACATCGACGATCAGGGACTCACAGTTAACTGCAAGGATAGCGTTTATTAACAATCTATCAACAGGGCTGTGGATAACTTTTCCTCACCCCTCAAACCCCTTCTAGCTGCGCCTTTACGGGCGGGCCTCAAGTACGGGTTGAAAGTTATCCACAGGGAGGACTTTCACAGGGTTGTGAAAAAGTGTGTACATCTAGATTTACATGCAGGTGGGGGGTTATGTCTAAAAGGATCAAGGAGCGCTGAACCCCCCGGCTTTCCTGGGGGCGCCGGTGCTGGCGGGCGCGCGGGGCTGGGGGCAGTTCGACACCCTGCGCTGATTGGCGGGCTTTAGAACGTACAGCGATGTAATTACCCTTTTGTAATTAGGGGGTAAACTTTTTTCGCCCGTTACCGTGGACATTTGTAATTTGGTGTTTGGGCGGCATTAGCGTAGGCTGTAACGGTCTGTCATACGCGCCGTCCCAAACGTGCAGCGTATGGTCGTGGATTCTCGGTGACTTATTCCCAACCGCAGAAACACGCACATGTAAACGTTTCAAAGATCTTGTAAAGGAGTGTTCACAGTGGCAAAAGGAAAGCGGACGTTCCAGCCGAACAACCGTCGTCGTGCCCGTGTTCATGGCTTCCGTACCCGTATGCGTACCCGCGCTGGCCGCGCAATCGTGTCCGCACGCCGGAAAAAGGGCCGTGCACGTCTGAGTGCTTAAGTGTTACCTCGGCCTCATAAGCTCACCCGGAGCAGCGACTTCCGGCGAGCGGTGAAAAACGGGGTGCGCGCGGGGACACGTGTCCTCGTCGTCCATGCCGTCGACTGCTCAACGGATGTCGAACGCCAGGGAGGGCCGCGATTTGGCCTGGTTGTGTCGAAAGCCGTCGGGAATGCTGTGGTACGCCACCACACCTCCCGGCGGCTTCGTCATCTCGCCATGGACGCCATCGCGCGGGAGACGGCCAGGCCACAATGCGACTACGTGCTGCGCGCACTGCCCGGGATCGACGAGGCAACAGCGGAGGAACTCAGCCACCACTTTTCCGCAGCACTGAGGAAAGCGCATGGGAAACTCTAAACCCGGCGTGGCGGAACGTGCGATCCTCTTCTACCAGGCGCACATATCCGCGCTGAAACCATACTCCACCTGCCGATTCGACCCCGTATGCAGCCAATACGCGCTCGATGCCATCCGGAAAAAGGGTACCGTAGTGGGCATCATCATGGCGCTGGTGCGCATTGCCAAGTGTGGCCCCTGGCACCCGGGCGGCTACGATCCCGTATAAAAACTACCTAAAACCCCCAAGGAATAGATAGTGCTTAACTTTATTTACTGGCCAATTTCCGCCGTACTGTGGTTTTGGCACAAAGCCTTTGGGCTCATCATGAACCCGGACTGGGGCGTGACCTGGGCGCTGTCCATCGTCATGCTCACGTTCACCGTTCGTGCGCTCCTGCTCAAACCCACCATGAACTCCATGCGGTCCATGCGGAAAATGCAGATTCTGCAACCGAAGATGCAGGCCATTCAGGAAAAATACAAAAACAATCCTGAAAAGATGATGGAGGAAACCCGCCGCGTACAAAAGGAAGTAGGCGCCTCCCCGGTGAAGGGCTGCCTGCCGATGCTCGTGCAGATGCCCGTGTTCATCGGCCTCTTCCACGTGCTGCGCTCCTTCAACCGCACCGGCACCGGACGCGGCCAGCTCGGCCTGTCCATCGAGGAAAACTACAACACCCCGAACTACATCTTCGGCGTGGAGGACGTCCGCTCCTTCCTCGAAGCCCGCCTATTCGGCGTGCCGCTGTCCGCCTACATCTCCATGCCGGAGGACATGTACCATGCCTTCGGCGAAGGCGACTTCACCCGCACCAACGTCATCATGGTGGCGGCCCCGTTCATCCTGCTCATCGCCGTGGCCACCCACCTCAACGGCCGCTTCTCCGTCAAGCGGCAGAAGCAGCGCCTGGCCTCCGGGAAGCAGAAGGCCCCTGAGAACGACCAGGCACAGATGTCCATGAACATGATGAACAACATGATGCTCTACTTCATGCCGCTGACCATCCTGTTCACCGGCTTCGTCTGGCACATCGGCCTGTTGTGCTACATGGCAGGCAACAACATCTGGACGTTCTGCCAGCAGCGCTACGTCTTTTCCAAGATGGACGCCGAGGAGGAAGCTGAGGAGCAGGAGCGCCAGGCCAAGGCCCAGGCAACTGCGCCGAAGGTGGGCGCCAAGCCGAACAACCCCAAGAAGAAGAAAAAGCGCAAGAATAACTAACTAATTACGTTTTTTGCCGGTCCCCGCGTGGGGGCCGGTTTTTTGTTTGTGTTTTGGTTGGTGGGCTTGGTGGGTGGGTGACAAAAGGTACGCGTTTGTGGGGTAGCAGATGTGACCGCCTGGGGATTCCGGAGATCGGATACCACATCCCGGTTACTTTTGTCTGGGCCGGTGTGTGGCTTGGTTGGTGGGTGCTTTTCCTTCCTGCTGCTGGGGATCGCTAACTCGATAGTTGCGGTGAAAAATGGACTAATTGTGGGGTTAGGGTGTCCGGGGTGGGGCACCCGGGTTGCTGGGGAACGCTAAGTCGATAATTACCGTGAAAAACGGACTAATTACGCAGTTAGGGTACCTGGGGTGGGGCAGCCGGGTAAAAGGTGTGACCGCAGGGGGTTTTCGCACGCATCTGGTGCAGCAAGATCCGGGCAGGTTTTGCCCAGGGGGTTGGTGGGGTGCGCTGTAGTAGACTTTGTGTCGCTATGGAGACCACTGAGAAGCTAATCGACGACCTGTTTGGCGCCCGTGCCGACCTCGCGCGGGCCTACTATGACCTGCTCGCCACCGACGGGCTGACGCGCGGATTCATGGGGCCGCGGGAGAAGGATCGGCTGTGGGATCGGCACATCCTGCCGTGCGCCCTCACGGAGTCCCTCTATGCGGAGGGGAAAACCGTGGTGGATGTGGGATCCGGGGCGGGGCTGCCCGGAGTGCCGTTGGCAATTGCCAGGTCGGATCTGCAGGTGACGCTTCTGGAGCCGCTGCTGAAGCGGAGCGTCTTCCTGCGGGAGGTGGCGGAGAAGCTCGGGCTGGAGAATGTGCATGTGGCGCGCGGGAGGGCCGAGGATAAGCCCGTGGGCAAGATGGATTATGCGACGTCGCGGGCGGTGGCGCCGCTGTGGAAGCTCGCCAAGTGGTCGCTGCCTTTGGTGAGGAAGGATGGCGGGGAGGTGCTCGCCATGAAGGGTGATAGCGCAGCCGAGGAGATTGAGCGGGACTCCGGGAAGATCAAGGGTGCCGGGAAACCGGAGATTGTTACCTTGGAAAACGAGGGGCTCAGCCACCCGACCATCATTGTCAGACTAGTCCGGGTAGCATAAAGGGCTATGGACGATAATGTGTTTGGCGATACGCCGATTGCCGACGCCGCGAGGAGGGCCGCACAAATCCGCAGTTCAAATACGGATAAACTGCCTGCCCCGGAGGAGACCCGGATCATCGCCGTCGCCAACCAAAAAGGTGGCGTGGGAAAGACCACGACCACTGTTAACCTGGCGGCGGGGTTGGCGCTTGCCGGGCTGAAAGTCCTCGTCATCGACCTGGACCCGCAGGGGAATGCGTCGACGGCGCTCGGGGTGGAACACTACTCGGGGACCCTGTCTAGCTATGAGATGCTGATTGGCAACTGCGAACCTGCGGAGGCGACGTACCCGGCGGCGTTTACGTCGAACCTGTTCTGCATCCCTGCCACCTTGGACCTCGCCGGTGCCGAGATCGAGCTCGTGTCTATCGTCCGACGCGAATACCGACTCGCCGACGCGATCAAGAAGATCGAGGGATTCGACTACATCTTTATTGACTGCCCGCCCTCGCTAGGTTTGTTGACGATTAACGCGATGACCGCAGCGACCGAGGTATTGCTGCCCATCCAGTGCGAATACTACGCGTTGGAGGGTGTGGGACAGCTGCTCAATAACATCACGATGATCGGGGAGAACCTCAACTACAAGCTGCACATCTCCGGCATCGTGCTGACCATGTACGATGGGCGCACCAAACTGTCCGCACAGGTGGAAGAGGAAGTGCGCGGGCACTTCGGCGACCTCGTGCTCAGCCACATCATTCCACGGTCCGTGAAGGTCAGCGAGGCGCCCGGGTATGCCCAGACCGTCCTCGAATACGATCCCGGCTCGCCGGGGGCGGCCGCCTACATGGATGCGGCGGCGGAGCTGGCGCTGCGCGGCCCGATGGAAGGATACGAGGGCTAACACATGACCGAGCAGAAGAAGAACAATAGCAAGAACGCCAAGAAGGGTGGGCTTGGGCGCGGGCTCGCAGCCCTTATTCCCGAGCGGCAACAGGAGAAGCCACACCTGGGTGACTCGGCGGCAGATATTTTGCTGGGCGGCGGGACACCGCCGCGGGGGTTTGCCGACGGGATGGCGAAAGCAAAGGCGGCACAGGAGCGTCGACAAGCCGAAGAGCTGGGGGCGAGCTACCGCGAGATTGACGTGGACGACATCGTCCCGAACGCGCAACAGCCGCGCGAGGATTTTGATCCCGACGCGCTCGCAGAGCTCGCGCATTCCATCAAGGAATTCGGATTGCTGCAACCGATCGTGGTGCGGCCCAGGGAAGGCGCGAAGCATTACGAAATCATTATGGGCGAGCGGCGCTGGAGGGCGACGCGGAAGGCCGGGCTGGGGACCATCCCGGCGATTGTGCGGGAAACCGACGACTCGTCCATGCTGCGCGACGCACTGCTGGAGAACATCCACCGCGTGGAGCTCAACCCGCTGGAAGAGGCGGCCGCGTACCAACAGCTGCTGGAAGAATTCGATGTCACGCAGGCCGAGCTGGGGGAGAAAATCGGGCGGTCTCGACCCGTGATTACCAACACCATCCGGCTGCTGCAACTGCCCGTCGGCGTGCAGCGGAAAGTTGCGGCGAGAGTAATAAGTTCCGGGCATGCACGGGCGATCCTGGGACTGAAGGACAAGGGGCAGGCCGAGGCGCTGGCGACGCGCGTGGTGGCGGAGGGGCTGTCTGTGCGCGCCACCGAGGAGGCTGTGACGCTGCTCAATAGCGGCGGCGAGGAGCCGAAGCGGAAGAAGCGCGAAGCCGTGCCGCTGCCCGCCTACGCGGAGCAGGCCGCGCACCGGCTGTCTGACGGGCTGGATACCCGCGTGACGGTGAATGTGGGCAAGAAGAAGGGCAAGATCGTGGTCGAATTCTCCGGCAAGGAGGACTTCGAGCGCATCATCGGGCTGCTCGAAGGGCACTAAGGCATGCGACTGGCGCCCATCGACCCGGAGAATTTTCACACCCTCCCCGTCTACGCGCGCCTGTCCACCTACTGGGAACTCGCGCCCGATGTGAGCGACCTGACATCGGGGCAGCGGGAATTTGAGAAGGAAGCGTGGGTGGCAACCGCCGAGAGCTGCGGATTTACGTTCGGGCCGGCGGCGATCTTCTACTGCCACCCGAGTCTTGCGCCCGGGGCGGTGCGGCTCGATGCCGGGCCCGTATCTGGCGACGCGCAGCTTGCCACCAGCATGTTTGTGGACCCCGGGTTTACCGGGATCGGGATTGAACCCGTGCTCATGGACTCCGTCATTATGGAGGTGACGCTCGGGGGCTCGCCCGCACTGGAGGCCTTTGGGGCGCACGAGGAACCCACCGAGGAGCAGGCCGTGGCCGGGTTCTTCAGCGGCGACTTTTTGGAATCCTCCGGGTTTAGCCTCCTGCGCCGCGGCAGCGATGCCGACCTCTACCGGCTCGAACTCCCGCCGCGGGACCGGGTGCTGTCCATCGCTGCGCTCGCCGATATGGTGGCGGCGATTTAACGGATACCCTCCTGCTCCAGGAGCTTGGAGAAGGTGAAGGTGCCAGTGGGTTGGTCGTCATTATCGAGGAGGTAGAGGCGCTTGACGGCGACGACGACGGCCTCGGCAATCTTGTTGCGCTGGACGGGATCCGTGAGGATCTGCATGTCCGTTGGGTTGGTGACGTAGCCCGCCATGACCTGGACTGTGGGCATCTTGGTGAGGCGGAGGAGTTCCCAGGTGCGGGCGTGGTTGCGGCAATCGCCAAGGCCGGTGCGGGCGACGATCTCGCGCTGGATGTAGCCGGAGAGCATCTCCCCCGTCATCGAGCTGGCGCCATGGGTGGAGCCGAAGTAAAAGGTGGCGCAGCCGTGGGCCTTGGCGTTGTGGTAGCGGTCGAGGCGGAGGCTGATCGTGACGTCGGCGTTGAAGGCGTTGGCGACGTCGGCACGGTTGGTCTCCGAGGGGTCGTCGACACGCGGGCGGGAGAGGATGGTTTCCATGCCGGCGGAGATCATCCGGCCCTCGATGCGGGTGGCGAGATCCCAGAGGATCTCCTCCTCCGTAATGAGACCGAACTTGCCCTCCGTAGACAGGCCCCTATTCTCGCCGCCGAGACCCGGATCGATGACGACGCGCTTGCCGGACAAGAGCGGGCCCGCGTTGCGGACGAGCTCGCGCTCGCGGATGGCCAGGGGGTTACCGCCGGTGATGTGGTGGCCGAGGAGGCTTAAGGCGCGGACGGTCTCCGGGCCGCAGATGCCGTCCTCGGTCAGGCCCGAATTGAGCTGGTAGGTCTTCACGGCCTCGTAGGTGACATCGTCGTAATGGCCATCAACCTTGTCCGTGTAAAAGCCGAGCTCCTGGAGTTGGGTTTGCAGCTGGACGACATCGTCGCCGACCATTTGCTTGCCGGGGATGAAGTTCAGCACGCGGGTGCCAAGGGTGTAGGAGGCCTCGCGGAGGGCGCGGAGGGTGGGCTCATCGATCATGCCCGTGGCTAAGATGCCGCGAGACTGCTGGAAAGCACAGAGGAGCTCGGAGAGCTCTTCGTCGAAAAGCGTCTCCTCCACCCGGAAGTCGTCAGCCAACGGTGCCGAAAAGGCGTCGTTACGCCCCAGGCGCGCGAGAGTAGCACGAACCTCAGCCACCCGCGGACTACGATCACCGACGGAAAGCTTTTTAAGCACCACCACGTCCCTTCTCTAACAAAGTCACCCTCCTATCTTAGTAGCTTTCCAGCAAGGCGAGAATCTGCTGCGCCGGACGCACACCAGAAAACTCCTCCACCTTCTTGCCGCCCGCGAAGATCATCACCGTGGGGACGGCCATGATCTGGTGCTGGGCGGCAAGACCGCGCTCCTCATCAACGTTGACGGAGGCGACGATTGCGTTGTCACCGACCTCCTCGGCGATGTCCTCGAGGATCGGCGTGAGCTTCTTGCAGGGGCCACACCAGCTGGCCCAGAAATCAACAAGCACCGGGACGTCGGAGGTCAGGGTGACCTCATCGAAAGTAGCTTCCGTAAGTTCAATCATGAGCCCAAGCCTACTGGAGAGCCTGTAGGTAGTGCTCAGCGTCGAGGGCGGCGCGGCAGCCGGAACCCGCCGCCGTGATCGCCTGCTGGTAATGGGAATCCACGAGGTCACCGGCGGCGAAGACACCCTCGACGGAGGTCTGGGTGGAGGGCTCCTGGACCGTGACATAACCCTTCGGATCCGTGTCTACCTGGCCATTTAGGAAACCCGAATTGGGCTGGTGGCCGATGGCGAGGAACATCGCGTCCATGGGGATGGTTTGCTCCTTACCTGCGACGGTGAGCCTGAGGGCCTCCACCTTGTCCTCGCCGATGACCTCGGTGACCTGGGCGTTGGTGAGGAAACGGATCTTCTCATTGGACTTGGCGCGCTCCAACATGATCGCCGAGGCGCGGAACTCATCGCGGCGGTGGATGATCGTCACCTCGGAGCCGAAGCGGGCGAGGAAGGTGGCCTCCTCCATCGCCGAATCGCCGCCGCCGACGACCGCGATCTTTTTATCCTTGAAGAAGAAACCATCGCAGGTGGCACACGCCGAGACACCGTGGCCCTTGAGGCGCTCCTCCCCCTCGATTCCGAGGTAACGCGGGGCGGCACCCGTGGCGAGGATGATCGTCTTGGCCTGGTAGACATCGCTGCCGACGTAGACCTTCTTGGGGCTGGAGGTGAGATCGACCTTATCCACGTACTCCATGTGGAGATCCGCGCCGAAGCGCTCGGCCTGGTCACGCATCTGCTCCATGAGCTCCGGGCCATCGACACCCTCCGGGAAGCCGGGGAAGTTCTCCACCTCCGTGGTGGTGGCCAGCAGGCCGCCGGCCTCGATGCCCTCGAAGACGAGGGGTTTCAGCTCCGCGCGGGCGGTGTAGACGGCCGCCGTGTAGCCGGCGGGGCCGGAGCCGATGATGATGACATCGTGGACATCCTCGTGGACCGTCTCCTCCTGGGATTCGCCGGCGGAGACGAGGTTCACGCCGGACATACCCGGGATGTTTAGAGCAAAGTTATCAGCGGCCACGGTACGTGCACTCCTTTTTCGGGTTTTACAGGTTTCGTTGTTACGGGTTTCGTTTTTACGGGTTACTTGTAACCTCCAACAGTCTAACGGGTGTCTTTATGCCACCGCTTGCGCGGCCGCTGACGCGTCCGTCTGGAGGCCGAGGATTTTGCGAAGTTCCACACGGGCGCGGCCGCGACGCGATTTGATGGTGCCCGGGGCGCAGCCCAGGCGGTCGGCGGCTTCGTCGACAGGGAAGCCGAGGATATCGGTGATGAAGATGGCCTCCCGCTGATCCTCCGGCAGCTTGTTGAGCGCCTCCCCGATCCACAGGAGCGGCTCGTACGCCTCCACGTGACGGTAGGACAGGCACCGCTCGTAGCCGGCGTCTGCGTCAATGAGCGGGAGCTCCCGGGCGACGAGCGGGCGGTAGAAATCGTAGCTGGCGTTGGCGACGAGGCGATACAGCCAGGTGGAAAAGGAACACTCCCGCCGGAACCTGTGGAGGCGCTGGCTGGCCTTGAGCAGCGCCTCCTGCGTGATGTCCCAGGCATCGTAATCGTTGTGCGCATGGCGGCGGGCGATGCGCAGAATATAGGGCATATAGCGCTGGGCGAGGCTAGAAAAAGCCCGCGAATCCCCAGCAAGATACAGCGTGATCAGATCGAAATCCCCCATTGGATTTTCCCCCGTATGTAGTTGGTGAAATGGTTTCACCACCCAGTGTGGCCCAGGATGCCCGCTGGTGCCAGGGCGGGCGTGCCACACGTGTTTGGCGCGCGCGCTCGTACCTCGTGCGCTCGTACCTCGCGCACGCGTGGAAAAGGAACGCGCGTGTGCTCGTACCTCGCGCACGCGGGGAAAAGGAGCGCGCGCGTTTTAGGTCATGACGCTGACGAGGAACATCGTCAGGGAGGCGATGAGGACGAGGATGCCGATGATGGCGGCGACGACGATGACCTTGCCCATCGCGGAGAAATCGCGGGCACCGAAGCCGACGTGCTCCGGGGGTGCGGGGACGAACTCGTTGGTGACAGCAAAGGTCTCCGAACCTTCGGTGAGGTCGCGGGCGATGTCCTCGACGGGGCGGCCGGAGGCGTCGGCAAGCTCCTGACGGAGGGTGGAGAGCCACGGTGGGATGGGGGCGTCGGCAAGCAAACGATCGAGAGCGGAGGCGACGAGGGCGCGGGAATTCGAGGTGAGCCCCGCGATGGGGAACGCGTTGTGCACCGAACCATCCGTACCGATGCGCAACTGATCCGTGGAATGAACCCCCTCGAGGGAGGCGACCTCGGCGGCGGCCCGTGCCGCCTGCTCCGCGTCGAGGTGGGCCTCATCCAGGGACTTTCCCTTTACCCAATTGTTGATGATAAGGGAACCGTAACGGTAACCGACGACCTTGCCCGGCGCGGACGTCGGCCGATCCGTGAAGGTGAGGGACACAGGCGCATCGTTTTCCGTGTCCAGGGCCATCCAAAGGGAGGCACCCGGCCAGCCACCGTAGGAGCGCAGCAGACGGAAGCGACCGGAGAGGATCGGGGCACCCGGGACGAGGCGCGGGCGACGCACCTCACCAGCGCTCATCGGCGGGAGCGCACCCATCGTATCGACGATGTCCGTATCCGAACCGCGGCGCGTGAGGCGCTGGATGAAGCTCGGATCCGCCTTGTACATGATGACACCGGTGACGGCCAGGAAGATGATGCCGGAGATGCCCGTGCGGATGAGGAACCAGAGGGAGCCATCCACAGGGACGCGCTCCAGGAGGAGGTAATCGATGCCGAAAGCGACGGCGATGCCGACGAGGGACGCGCCGAGCGCGGACGCGCTGGCCTTGAGGATCGCCTTGTTGCCCAGGTGACCGAGCTTGCGGCGCAGCAACACCGTGCCGATGATCGCGCCGGCGAGGAAACCGAAACCGTTGGCGGCACCGAGGAGGACGACGACGTTGCGGGTGGAGCTTGCGACCACCGGGGCGAGCATGGAGAGGGCGATTTTGGTGATCGTGATGCCGGCGATGATGTACGTCGGCGTCCAGGCCTCCTCGCGGGCGTAGAAGACGCGCAGGTGAAGCAGGACCGCGGCGTACGGGAGGAGGGTGAAGGCACTGGCGGCCAGCGTGATGCCGATGAGGTTCGCCGACTCCGTGTCCATGTTCAGGTAGCCGAAGAGGCCACGGCCCATGTAGGGGCCAAAGAACGTCATGAAGATAACGACGGGGATGAGCGCCATAAAAGTCAGGCGGGTGGCGAGGGTAAGGTCCGCGACGACCGCCTCATCGTCGCCCTCGGCGGCGTTGCGGGACAGGCGCGGCATGATGGCGGTGAGCAGCGTGACGCCGATGATGCCGTAGGGCATCTGGAGGAGGAGCCAGGCCTGCATGTAGATGTTCGGAGCGGCGGCATCCGCGGCGGCGGCGATGTTGATGGTGACGAAGTAGCCGATCTGGGAAATCGCCACGTAGACGACGATCGCCATGGCCATGCCGCCGAACTGCTTCAGGCGGGCATCCAGGCCCCACAGCGGCTTGAGGTTGATGTTCAGCTTTTTCAGCGCCGGGAGCATGATGAGCGTCTGGACGACGACACCGAGGGTGGTGCCGAGGCCCAGCAGCGCAATGCGGGGGTTGAAAATACCCACCTCATCGGGGGCGAGATCGCCGGGGATCAGCCAATACAGGGCGAAGGTGGCAAGACACACCACGTTATTGAGGACCGGGGCCCAGGCACCCGGCTTGAACACCCCGCGGGTGTTGCAGATCGCCATGAAGAGGGCGAAGACGCCGTAGAAGAAGATCTGCGGGAGGAGGAGATACGCAAAGGAGGTGGCTTGGGCGGTGTTGGCTTTGCCGTCGCCAAGCAACAGGAAGGTCAGGAGTGGGGAGCCGAGCGTGGCGAGGACGGTGACTACCGCGAGCAGGGAGAACGTGAGGGTGGCGAGGCGACGGATGAACTCCGCGCCGCCGTCCGCATCCTCCTTTTGGGCGCGCACGAGGACCGGGACGACCAGGGCCGTCAGCACCGCACCGAGGACGATCTCGGTGATCAGGTTGGGCAGGACGTTCGCCGCGTTGAAGGTGGAGGCGACGGCCGCGCCCAGGGTGGCCGTGATAGCCAGGTTGCGGAGGAATCCCGTCATGCGGGAGATGAGGGTGGCGATCGCCATCGAGCCCGTTGAGCGGACGACGTCGGCGTCGGAGGCCTGCTGGCCTGCGTCTTTGGTGCTTTCGGGGGTTGCCTGTTTCGCGTTTGGGGCGCCGTTTTGCGGTGCACCGTTTTGCGGTGCACCTTTTATTGGTGCACCGTTTATCGGTGCGCCGTTGGGGTCGCCGCTTGGTGCTCCGAGCGACGGGACCGGCGCGGGTGGCGTCGGCGCAACGATACGCCTTCTTGCTCCTTGATTATCAGACACGTAAGCCATTCTAAAAGGCCAGGCGCAAAACTCCTACTAATGTTTGCGCCGCAACGCCAGACGAACCACGAAGAAGACCACGAGGAGACCGGCGATTAACCACGCCCACCAGTTCGAACCTTTCGTCTGAACGGTCAGACTCACCGGGTCACTAATCGGCGCGCCCGTGTCATTAGCCAGCCACAACCGCATCGATGCCGTCTCCTGCGCCCGCGGCACATCCGCCGTCACCTGAGTCGTAATCGACCCCTGCGCCGGAATCTTCAACGCCCCCGGCGGTGTCACCCGCGCCTCCGACGACTCCGCCTGGATCGTCGCCTCCACAGGCAACGGCAAACCATTCTGCGCCACAATCACCACAGGAGAGCTATTCGACGTCCGCGTGTAGACGTTCCCCGGCGGCATGAGGCGCACCGACGCCCGCAACGCCTGGATCAAATCCCGGTTCTTATCCAGCTTGCGGCGCGTCTCCTCCGTCGTCCGCTCATACAGATCCAAGGAACGCCGCTTATACAAACTCAGCGACTCCGCAATCGACGTGCGCACCGGCGCAGTGAACTCCTCCGGCGACAACGCGATATTCGGGTCCTCCACCATGAGGTTATTGAGGTCACCCACGTAGCGCTGCTGCTGCGCCGCGTTGGTCACCTCCACGTCGGTGAGCGCCGTCGGATCAACAAGCGGCTGCCCGGGGGTATAGGGCGCGACATGGAGCTGGGCGCTTGGGCCTGCGGCCCGGGAGATCGCCGCCGCGTCCTCGGCTGACCAGAGGCGGGGTGGGAGGATGATGGGTGGGGTGTGTGCTTGGTCTGCTTGGTCTGCTGCTTGCTCTGGTGTTGCGTTGCGCGCTTGGGCGTTGGCTTGGGCGCTCGCTTGGGCGCGCGTGAATTGTACTGCCGCGACGGCGGAGGCGCGCCGGGCGGCCGGGGTATCCAGGCGGTAATCGAAACGCGTCAACGGATCCGAATACCCCACCGTCAACGGATGCTCACCCACGATAGCAAGCTGCGCCGACAACGCATCCCCCGTGATCGCGCCCGTGCCCGCAGGAAGCGCCGCCGCCACCTCCGGGGTGACATAACCCGACGACGGAATGATGAGATTCTTCGCAATCGGCGTGTTCAGCTCCTCCTCCAGCACCGAGGAATCCAGCGCCTCGGGGAGGACACCCGCCTTCAACGCTGCGGACAGATCCGCACCCGCCCACGGCAGCGGGATGACGCACGCCCCGTGGGAGACGGCATCTACCTTGTCGAGGAAGCGCTGGGCGGCCTCCGCGCCGCGGCCTGGGGTGGAGGTGACCTCCTTCTTCGCCGTCCAGCGCTCGCGTAGGCGGACGGTGGGCTCCACGGGGGAAACGCGGGTGGCGGTGACGGTGTAGCCGCCCGCCATGCGGGAAACGGTATCGATGAGCTGCGGGTCGATGGCGAGGCACGTGTGGCCGCCCGGGTAGAGGTCCACGAGCTGGTCGAGGCGGCCGCCCGGTTCGATTTCTGCGGTGAAGCCCTCGTTAGCTAGGAGGAGTTCCGGGCGCTCCGGTGCCGTCCCCGTCTCGCCGGGGACGAGGGGGATATCGGCGGCGAGGGGCCAGATGAGGGTTCCCGCTTGCGCGGTAGCCGTGGAATCGGAGGGGATGAAGACGAGGAAGCGGGTGGTCTCCTCCCCTGCCCTGACGAGGACGGCGTGGATGCCGGGGGTGGTGAGACTGAGCTCATCGTAGGTAAAGGAGAAGTCCCCAGGGGCGAAAATGGGGCCGGCGAGGGGGTAGGCCTCCGGGTTCAGGCCGAGGAGGTTGAAGGCGCTGGGGAGATCGCCAACAGGAGGGGCGGTGAAGATCTGGACCTGCTCAACGTGGGCGGCGGTTTCCACCGTGCCGGCGACGGTGCCGCCGGTGGTGGTGAGCTGGGTGAGCTTCACGGCGCCGGTGTCGCCGACGCGGAGCATCGGGTTCACCCATTGCTCGGCGACGACCTCGCGGGAGGGCGCTACGGGGGCGGGAAGAGCGGCGCGGGCGGGCGTCGACAAGCTTGGAAAGCAGAGAAGTGCGGCGCAGAGGGCGGTTGCGAGGGCGCGTCTCACCGTGGCGTGACCCTCCCCGCCTGCTTCTCGGCGCGGGCGAGGTCCGGCAACGTATCGTGCGCGATGCGTGCAAGTTTGCGCTCGTCGGAGTACGCGAGGCGCTCCACGAGGTGGGCGGCGGGAACCCAGGCGACCTCGGTGACCTCGGGGTCTTCGTCGTTAAGCTCACCATCGACGTAGCGCAGGAGATGATGATGGACCGTCTTGTGGACGCGACGCCCCTCAGATATAAACCAATAATCAATCGTCCCGAGATCAGAAAAGACCTCACCGACGATGCCCGTTTCCTCCCAGACCTCCCGCTCAGCCGTGTGACGATGGTCCTCACCAGGCTCAACGTGGCCCTTGGGCATCGACCACAGGAGGCGACCGCGACGATCAACACGACCAATCAGAGCAACATAGACAGCGTTCAAATCAACATTGCCTTGTTCATCGACGGCCTCCGGAAGACCAGAAATCACCAACCCACCAGCAGACGTCTCCACCGACACCGGCCCACGACGACGCTTCCTACTACTATGCGTACGCTTCGCAGTCCTCGCATTACGCGCCGTGCGGGTCGCCCGGGACGTGCGAGGACGCCGACGACGACGCCGCCGCCGACGGGGCTCATTCTCGGTCATGAAACCGATGTTACCCACCTCCGGTAACATTAGCGAAGTGATTGAGCTGGAACCGTACAAAGAAATCCTCACCTCACTCGCCGGTGAATTCAACCGCCACGGCGAGGAGCTGTACCTCGTCGGCGGATCCGTCCGCGACAGCCTCCTCGGCAGACTCGCCGGCGACCTCGACTTCACCACCTCCGCCCTGCCCGACATCACCCACGACATCCTCTCGGAATGGGCCGACGCCGTCTGGGACACAGGAATCGAATACGGCACCATCTCCGCAGCTAAAGACGGCCAACAAGTCGAAATCACCACCTTCAGAGCAGACACCTACGACGGCAACTCACGCAACCCCGTGGTGAAATTCGGCGACACCCTCGAAGGCGACCTCGTGCGACGCGACTTCACCATCAACGCCATGGCCATCGCCCTCTCCCCCACAGGCGATCACACCTTCTGCGACCCGCTCGGCGGACTCACCGCGCTGCAAAACAGGATCATCGACACGCCCGACGCACCCGAAATCTCCTTCGGCGACGACCCACTCAGGATGCTGCGAGCAGCACGATTTGCAGCCCAGCTGGAATTCGACGTGGCCACACGGGTCGTCGACGCGATGACCACCATGGCCACCGAAATCGACCGCATCACCCGCGAACGCATCCAAACTGAACTGGACAAACTCATCTGCGGGGCCGCCCCCTGGCGCGGCATCGACCTCCTCGTGGAAACCGGAATCATGGACCGGATCTTCCCCGAAATCTCCGCACTCAAAGCCCTCGGCGACGAGCACAACCAGCACAAAGACGTCTACCAACACTCACTCACCGTGCTGCGCCAAGCCATGGAACAAGAAGAAGACGGACCGGACCTCGTGCTCCGGTGGGCCGCCCTCCTCCACGACATTGGCAAACCACAAACCAAACGCGTCCTGGACAACGGACAGGTCACATTCCATCAACACGACGTTGTAGGTGCAAAGATGGCGCGCAAACGACTACGCGCCCTCAAATACTCCAAACAGGACATAAAAGACATCTCGCAACTCATCTACCTACACATGCGCTTTTATGGATTCCCCGAAGGAGAATGGACAGACTCCGCCGTCCGGCGCTACGTCACCGACGCCGGTTCGTTGCTGCCACGGCTACACAAACTCGTCCGCGCCGACACCACCACCAGAAACAAGAAAAAGGCCAGGTGGATCTCACGCGCCTACGACGACCTCGAACAACGCATCGCGGAACTGGCTGAAAAAGAAGACCTCGCACGCGTGCGACCCGACCTCGACGGCAACGAAATCATGGAAATCCTCGGGATCACGCCCGGACCCGCCGTAGGAAAGGCATGGACGTTCATGAAGGAACTACGCCTCGACCGGGGGCCGCTGCCGCACGACGAAGCCGTCGCTGCCCTTAAGAAATGGTGGAAGGAACAACAATGACAAACGGCACATTTGAGGATCCCACGCCATCCATGGATATCGCGCCCGGGCGATTCATCATCGCCGCGCCCGGGAACACATACGGCTTTTTGCAACGATCCGTCCAACTTATCCTGCTTACCGAAGACGGCAACGCGCATACTATTGTGCTCGGGCGGATGACGGATATCCCGCTAAAAGGGATGATTGACAAATGGGTGCCGCTGGCGGGGAAGCCACACGCCTTCTTCCAAGGCGGCCTGAGTAATGCAAATTCCGTTATAGGTATTGCTGCGGCGGCTGCTTTTGGGGGGGCTGGTGTTGGCGGGCCTTCCGGGACTGCTGACGGGATTGGTGACGGCATTGGTGATGGGTCTGCTGGTTCTGATGACGGGTTCGGTAGCGGGTTTGGTATCCCCTTAGAGCGCTGCCCCAGCGTCGGAATCTTGCAGCTCACGGCCGACCCCGACGACTACATCGACACCATCGGCCAAGCACGCTTCTTTATCGGCACCACCCTTATGCCGCTCGACACACTACGCACCGGCATCGAAGAAGGCCACTTCCGCCTCACCGATGCCCGCCCCGACCTCATCTTCGCACCACGCACCACCGATATCTGGCGCGAATGCATGCGGCTCCTCCCCGGAACCGCACCACTCTGGTCGACGCACACACCATACGGAGAGAACTAACCATGTCACCCGCGCTACACGGGTTCAAACTCATGTGGCCCGTCGGACTCGGACTCATCCCTCTCGGACTCGCCTTCGGCGTCCTCATCGTCCAATCCGGATTTGCCTGGTGGTGGGCACCCATCTTCTCCTTCGTCATCTACGCAGGAAGCGTCGAATACCTCGCCATCACCATGATCACCAGCGGAATGGGGCCACTCGCCGCCACCATCACCGGTGGCATGGTCAACTTCCGTCACATCTTCTATGGCATCACGATCCCCCGGCATAACGTGCGCTCCTTCCTGGGGCGCGCCTACGTCACCTATGCACTCACCGACGAGGTTTACGCCGTCGTCTCAGCAATGCGCATTACCTCCGGGCCCGCCATCGTCGCGATTACCGCCTGGTGTCAGGCGTTCTGGGTCATCCCCGGCATCTGCGGGGCACTGCTCGGCCAAGCGCTACCCGACGGGCTTAAGGGCATGGAATTCGCGCTCGTCGCCCTCTTCGTCGTCCTCGCCTTCGAATCCTACGAATCCTCACGCTCACGGTTGCTCGTCGTCCTCGCGATCACGTGCGCACTCGTAAGCTACGCCTTCTTCCCCGGCAACCTTCTCGTGCCCGCCCTCACCGGGTACTTCCTCATCCTCATCGGGCGCTGGAGGTTGAGCGATGCTTCCTAACGGTGTCACCCCGAGAGACGTCTGGGCCGTCCTCATCCCGATCGGCCTCATCACCGTCTTCTTCCGGTGGATCCCCTTTGTCGCCACCAAAAAACTACGCAACTCCACCCTCATCGACTACCTCGGATCGACGATGCCGCTCGGCGTCATGCTCATCCTCGTGGTGTACACGTACCTTGGACAGCGCAGCGCCCCCGGCGGGCTGCTCGCAGCCTCCATCGCGCTCGCCTTCACCGTCGGCGTGCACTGGTGGAAACGCTCCGCCGGGCTATCCATCCTCGGCGGAACGCTCCTCTACATGCTGCTTGTCAATCTCGTGTTTCAGGCCTCTTTTGCCCTCTCCCACTCGGCGGCGAACTCCTCCGGCGTAAGTCGCGTCGCCTCCACATCAGGGAAATCGTCATACGTATCCGGATGTGGCACCGTATCAAGGGGCATCGCGGGATTACCGTGGGCAACGCCGTGATCGATGAAACCCGGGTAGGTATCCCCCATCTTCTCGATCAGGCGGAGGACCCGACAACTATTCGCATCGGCCGTCTCCTCCAGCTCGGCGATACTCACCGGGGCAATGACGTCCTTATCCTTCAACTCAATCTTGATGTAATGCTTAAGCACGGTTCCTAGCGTACCTGGATGCCAACCACGAACACATCATGAGCTGAACCTGGTGGAAAATCATCAACGGCAAAATGAGGAGCGCCGTTGGCTGCCCAGCGAAGATCACTGCGGCCATCGGGAGGCCCGTCGCAAGCGACTTCTTCGTTCCACAGAACTCAATGGCGATCGTGTCCTCCTCACTGAAGCCCAACTTCAATGCAACAAAGCGCGTCAGCCACAGCATGAACGCCACGAGGATGATGGACAACACAACGAGGAAGACAACGTGGGAGACCGCAACAGAGGACCAGATCCCCTCCACCATGCCCTCCGAGAAGGCGACATAGACCACGAGGGCGATGGAACCCCGATCCACAACTTTCGTTGCACCCTTTTCAGCAAAGCTGTGAACCCAGCGTCGAGTAGCTTGACCGAGAACAAACGGCAACAAGAGCTGGATCGCGATGTCCGTGAATACCGAGGCGTCGATGAGGAACTCGCCGGACTGGCCCATGCACAGCATGACCAAAAGGGGCGTGGCAAAGACGCCCACGAGGTTCGAAGCCGACGCAGAGACGATCGCACCGGCCACATTCCCCCTGGCCACGGACGTAAAGGCGACCGAGGACTGCACCGTCGACGGCACCAAGGTCAGGTACAGGATGCCCATGTAAATGCCGTGCGGAATGACCAACGTCAACGGCCGTAGCGCCACGCCGATGAGCGGAAACACCACAAACGTAAACGCCAAAATGAGCAGGTGTAGCCGCCAATGCTTGAGGCCAGCAAGAGCCTCGGAGGTGGACAAACGAGCGCCATACAAATAGAACAACAACCCGATGGCCAGGGAGGACGCCAACCTGAAGGCATCGGCCACCTCGCCGCGGGCCGGGAAGAAAATCGCGAGCACCACCGCGACGATGATGAGGGCAATGAGAATATCTATGTTTAGGCGCTTCAACATGCCCTAAAGTTTACGGGGTCGCCGTGAGGGAATCCCCCTCCTGGGCGACCTTCGCCGGTGTCAATGGGTCGCGTGCCGGGCTGTTCAGGACGGAACCGTCCACGATGGAAAACTCCGACCCGTGCTTCGTGCACTTCACCCGGTCGCCCTCCACCTTGCTAATCATGTTGTGCTGATGGGGGCACACCGCTGAGTAGGCGACGTACTGGCCCTTCTGCGGTTGGGCGATGATAAAGCCGTCAACGATCACGGCGGAACCCACCGGGACATCGTCGACACTGACATTGGCGGATTTGGACCCGCAGGCGGCGAGGAGGGCACCGGCGAAGGTTGTGGCGGTGCCGAGGAGGAACATGCGGCGGGTGCACGGCGTGGAAACATTTTCAGTCATGGGTTCAGTATAGGCGGTTGGGGGCTACGCTGCGGTATTGTGAATCGAACAAATGAGTTAATAGGGAATAGAAAGTGTGTGCGGTACATTTCTCGGGGCATCGGCATGGTAGATGTGGGTGTAATTGTGTGTCGCGCGGAGGCTCTCGGTGGGGTGGGGCCGCTCCGGCATGGAGCGGTCCTGCGTCAGGGGGTGCGCGGTGGCTGTCGGTGGCTCGCGGTGGCTTGCGGTGGCTTACGGTGGCGCTCGGTGGTTGTGAGATACAGAAGCCCCGGGCTGATTCGACCTTTTTAGGAGCATTTCGGCCCGGGGTGTGGGGTATGGACTAATTACGTCACTGTGACGAAAGGATTGGGGTTAGTTACGCCTTCTTCGTAGCAGCCTTCATCTCCCCCACGAACTCCCTCAGCTCGCGGAGCATCCCGTCCTCATCGGAGACGGTGCGCGGCTCGGGGTGGGACCCTTCGACGTGACGCTCGATAATCTTCGTGACCGCCGAGCCCGAAATGGCACCGGAGGCACCGGCTGCGATCGCGTCGGCGACGTGCTTCGGGGTGGAGATGCCGAAGCCGAGGACAACTGGTGCCCCACCGAACCGCTGCAGATTGCTTACCACATCGTGGAGGCCGGTCGTCTCAGAGGCGCGCTCCGTGCCGGTTACGCCATCACGGGAGATCGCGTAGATGTAGCCCTCAGAACTGTGAGCAACACCCTCGAGCGTGTCCTCGGAGGCGTGGGGCGGGGCGATGTAGATGGGGTCCACTCCCGCTTCCTTAGCGGCGCTGGTGAAGGGAGTAGACTCCCGCACCGGAACGTCGGGAAGCAAAACAGAGTCAGCACCGGACTGCTGGACCTCCTGATAGAAGCGATCCAAACCATGAACCACCGCAACATTCGAGTAAATGAGGAGCCCGATGGGGAGGTCGGGGTGGCGGCTGCGGAGACGACGGATGATTCCGAAAGCGTCGGCGACCGAAACCTTCGCATCCAGGGCGCGCACGTGGGCGGCCTGAATGGTGGGGCCATCGGCGATCGGATCCGAGAAGGGAACGCCGAGCTCAAGACCGTCGGCGCCGGCCTCGATGAGGGCTTCCACGATCTTCTCGGAGGTCTCCACATTCGGGTCTCCGAGCATGACGAAGGGGATGAACGCCCCCTCCTTCTTCTCCTCTAGGGCAGAAAACAGCTGTTCGTAGCGTTTCATCGATTATACCTCCAACTTGAACTCAGGGTGTTCCTGCAGCGTATGACGAATATAATCAACGTCCTTATCGCCGCGGCCGGACAGGGAAACCAGAATGTTGATGTGCTGCTTGTTCCCCTCTGCCTCCTTGGCGCGCTTGAGGGCGTAGGCGAAGGCGTGCGAGGACTCAAGCGCGGGGATGATGCCCTCCTTAAGGGAGAGGAGCTGGAAAGCCTTCAGGGCTTCCTCGTCGGTAATCCCTACGTAGGTGGCTCGGCCGGAATCACTCAGGTAGGCGTGCTGAGGCCCAACGGCCGGGTAATCAAGGCCGGCGGAGATAGAATAGGATTCCTCTACCTGTCCGTCATCCGTGCGCATGAGATAGGTCTTTGCGCCGTGGAGAACGCCCGTCTTGCCCTCATGGATGGCGGCACCGTGCTGGCCGGAGTCGAGACCCTTGCCGGCCGGTTCGGTGCCGATGAGCTCGACACCCTCCTCGTCGATGAAGTCGGCGAACATACCGATGGCGTTGGAGCCACCGCCGACACAGGCGACGACGACATCCGGAAGGGCGCCTGTGATCTCCTTCATCTGTGCTTTTGCCTCGCGAGAAATGACGCGGTGGAACTCGCGCACAATTGTGGGGAACGGGTGCGGGCCGGCCGCCGTTCCGAGCAGGTAATGCGAGGTGGCGTAGGTGGCCGTCCAATCACGCAGCGCCTCGTTCACGGCATCCTTCAGGGTGCCGGAGCCGGTGTCCACGGCGACAACCTTCGCGCCCATGAGCTCCATGCGGTATACGTTGGGCTGCTGGCGTTCCACGTCAACCTTGCCCATGTAGATGACGCACTCGAGGCCCATGAGGGCGCAGGCTAACGCTGTTGCGGTGCCGTGCTGGCCGGCACCCGTCTCGGCGATAATGCGGGTTTTACCCATGCGTTTTGCAAGCAGTACCTGACCCATAACCTGGTTCGTCTTGTGGGCACCGCCGTGGACGAGATCCTCGCGCTTGAGGAAGATGCGAGCGTAGCCCCTCCCCTCCCCCTCGACGGGAAGGTTGCGGCATTCGGTAATTGGGGTCGGGCGGCCGAGATAATCTTTGAGAAGGTGGTTAAGTTCATCCAGGAATTCCGGATCATCCATCGCTTCTACAAAGGCCTTTTCCAATTGGTCGAGGGCCGGAAGAAGAGTCTCGGGGACGAACTGTCCGCCGTATTCTCCGAAGTAGGCCGGGAGAATTGTTTGCCTAGTCATGTGTGTACCTCCTAATAGTGTTAAATGCAGAGTATAGGGTATGTGCGTCCTTGTGGCCTTCCTCGTTTTCGACCTGGGAATTGAAATCCAGGCCGCGCGGGGCGAGGTCTAAGGCTTCGGCTACGTTGTCCGGGCCAAGCCCACCAGCGAGGAAGGACGTGTGAACAATCGTGGCCGGAATAGTGTTCCAATCAAAGCTCTCGCCGGTTCCACCCTCCCCGTTATCAAGGAGGAGGGTGACACCCTCGGCTGCGAGGGCCTCGGCGATGCCCAACGCATTGGGCTTAGACATCGAGATCGCCCGCCATATCTCGGTATCGGGGCCGACAGCCTCCGATGCTTCCTTTATTAGCTGCTTCTCCTCCTCGATGGTGGATTGAAGAGGTGCGTGAATCTGGATGGCGTGGAGTTGGAGGTCAGCGAGGTCCTCCCAACCTGCCGTTCGCCGTGATACGCCGACGTAGCGCAACCCCGGTTCCGCCTTAATGATTTCCCCGGCTGTTTCACGTGAAACGTTTCGCGGTGAGGTGTCTTCGAAAACAAGACCGCCGTAGACCGCACCCGCAGCGCGGGCGACCTGAGCCGCGTGTCCGGTGCGGAGACCGCACACCTTGTTCTCGCCGAAGAGCAGCGTGCGAGCGTTCGTGTCTACGTCACCCTGCTTTACTAAGTTCGTGCCTACAAGGAAGCCGTCCACTACCCCGCCGAGGCGGGCAATGTCCTGTTTTGTGCGGATGCCGGATTCCGAGATGAGTCGGACACCCTCGGGGGCGAATTGGGCGAGATACTCGGTACGGCTGATGTCGACGGATAGATCGTTGAGATCGCGGTTGTTGATACCAATGATTTTGGCGCCCAACCTCGTTGCCCTCTTCATCTCCTCACCGGAAATGACTTCTGTGAGGATGTCGAGGTTGAGGTTGGTGGCGAATGTTGACAGCCGTGTGTATTCGTCGTCCGTCAGGACGGAAAGCATGAGGAGGATGGCATCTGCGCCGAAGTAGCGTGCAGCCTGGATTTGCACCGTATCTACGATGAAGTCTTTGCATAGAACGGGGAGATGGGTGGAGCGATGCACCGTTGCCAGGTGGTCGTAGTCGCCGTTGAAATAGTCGGGTTCGCACAGGACGGAGATGCCTGCGGCGTAGCGAGAATAGATAGATGCCAAACGGTCTGGGTGGTAGTCCGGCCGGATGGAGCCCAATGACGGGGATGCGGACTTGCACTCCATGATGACGCTTGGTTCGGGAGCACCGAGGCTGTCGTAGAGGGAGCGAGTGGAGGGCTCCAGGCTCGGCCTCTCCCCTATCCGGCGCCGTATGCGGTCGAGGTGTGTCCGGCGATTCGCGACGATCTTATCTAGTACTGTTGGCATCTACTTGCCCATCTTCTTCGTCATCAGGTCAAGAATTCGATTCAGGATAACGGGTCCCTGAGGGGTGAGGATGCTCTCCGGGTGGAACTGCACCCCGAAGGCGGGAGCCCCATCCGTGGGGAACGCGGCTGCCATGGCAACGGGCCCGAGGTCCGAGGGGCAGGAGCCGAGGGGGCGAATGTCCTCCGGCAGCTCCGCAACAGGGATGCCGAGGGAGTGGTACCGAGCAACGGGAACAAGTCCAGTGGGATCGGTCAGACCCTCGAAGATTGGGGAGGTTTCACGTGGAACGTCCATTCCGTCCGTCTTCCCGTGGACGGGACCGCAGGGTCGCACGCTCACACCGTTGTGCAGGAGGAGCGCCTGGAAGCCGAGGCAGACGCCGAGAATGGGCTTCTTGCCGTACGCACGGTCAACGAGCTCCATGAGGTAGCCCGCATCGCGTGGATGTCCGGGTCCCGGGCTGAGCACGATTGCATCGGCGGGAACGGCGAGAACGTCGGCCGCCGGAACGGTATTGCGGAAAACCTTGCAATCGTGGCCGAGGCCGACGAGGGTGTCTACGAGGTTGTAGACAAAAGAATCATGATTATCAAGCAGTGAAATCTTCATTAGCGCTCCACCGTGAGTTCAGCACCCTGAGCCTCGGCGATGGCGCTAAGGGTTGCAAGTGACTTGTGATAGGTTTCGTTTGCCTCGGACTGCGGATCTGAGTCGCGCACGATGCCGGCACCGGCCTGGACGTGGGCGATGCCATGCTGCACGAAGGCCGACCGAATAACGATGCAGTTATCCATATTGCCGACGCCGTCGAAGTACCCGACGGAGCCGCCGTAGGAGCCGCGTCGAGTTCCTTCCACCGAGCGCAGAAGTTCGTTTGCCCGAAGTTTCGGGGCGCCTGTGAGGGTGCCCATATTCATGCACGCGCGGTACGCGTCAAACGCATCGAAGTCTGGGGCGAGGGTGGCGGTGACGCGGGAAACGAGATGCATGACCCTCGAATAGCGGTCAATGCGCATAAGGTCCTCTACCCTCCGGGTATTGGGGGCCGCCACGCGAGCGACGTCGTTGCGGGCGAGGTCGACAAGCATGGTGTGCTCCGCAAGCTCCTTCGCATCGGTGCGCAGCTCGAGCTCCGCGCGGATGTCGAGTTCCTCGGTTGCGCCGCGAGGCCGGGTCCCGGCGATGGGGCACAATTGGAGGAAGCGGGTGGCGGCGTCGTATTTGAGGTTGGATTCGGGAGAGGCGCCGAACAATTCGTAGGGGGTGCCCTCGGCGTCTAGTCCGCGGATATAAAACATGTAGGGCGAGGGGTTGGCTTCGCGGAGGCGTCGGTAGGCGACGAAGGCATCCGGGCAGCTCATGGAGAAGGTGCGTGCGGGGACGACCTGGTAGATGTCACCGTTGTAGATACTCTGCTTAAGCTTTTCGACGTCCTTTTTAAAGGTCTCATCCCCCGGGCTTGCGATAGCGGCGACGGGCCCGGAAGCGAAAGCTGGGATGGGATGCGGCGGCAGATCCTCGGCGATTTGCTGGGCGTAGCGGTCGATGAGGTCTTCGTCGTAGCCGTAGAGTGTGGCCGTCTTTGAGGTGTGATCCACAACGAGGAGAACCTCGGCGAGGAGGAACTGATAATCGGGGTACCGATTGGCGGATGCCGATACTTCTGGCAGCTCCTCGAAGGTTTCCAGGTAGTCAAAAGCGATGCCGCCTGCGAGGTACGGCAGGCGTGCACCCTCCTCCCCCACCCCGAGGGCGGCTCGGAGAACATCCATCGTGGAGGGTTCCTTAAGCCGCTCTGCCTCCTCGGCGGCCGTTGCCCGGGAGTAGCTAAAGCTGACGCCCTTCTGCTCCATTTCGGAGATGACTGCCGCACCCCGGGGGCTCAGTGCCTCTGCGGCGACGGTGAATCCGGAGCACGTGAAGCGGGCGGAGGCCTTTAATACTGCGATGGATTGCAGGCCTTCCTTTGATTGGATGTCTGCGGATTCCAGGAGTACGGATGAGCGGGCGGAGGTGCCGCCGAGGGCGTGGAAGAGCGCGGAGGCGTCCTCGTGGTAGCGGACTGGCCGCGAAATTTCAGTGAACTGCATCTAATTCCTTTTCCGGGTGGTGTCTCCGCGGAAAGGAGGGTAAAAAAATTCCCGCGGAATCTGAATTCAACGCGGGGTACAAAGCTCAGCCAATTTGGCCCGCGTGTTATATCGCGAGCCACCACCAGGAGCGGGTGAGTTGAGCTGTATACATGGGAGGTACTTTAGCAGTGTTGCTGGACAGCCGGGGCGAAATACCCCCGTAAAGGGGAGCAATCTAGAACATACATTCTATTCTGGCTTTTGTGCCTGTGCAGCCCTGCGCACTGCATCGACATCCACAGAGGGAGAAGCGGGAGGAGCAGACGGTGCGGGATCCTGGGACGGTTCCTCCGAGTCGTCGTAAAGCGCGGAGAACCGTGCCCCACTGCCGACGCCGAGCGTGAGGAAGACGAGCCCCAAGAGGATCGCGATAACGGCGAGGATCCAGGAGCCGCGTGCGGAGAAGAGGGCGGCGAAGACGAAGGCGAGGGCGCCGATAAGCCAGAATGGACCGGCGACGAAGTGGGCGCGATCCCAAGCTTCTTTGGATTTGCGTGTGCCTGCGGTGGTGATGCCGATGTGTGAATTGCCGGGGAAGTGCCGTGTCCAGCCGAGGATACCGGCGATGGCGAGGCAGAGGGCGAGAAGTGCGCAGACAACAGTGACAATCATGGTTATAAGCCTACCGTGTCCGATCCCCAAGACACATTTGAATAATATTCACAGTGGACTATAATCCTCGTATGGATTTTAAGAAGTTAAGCGGAAGTCTCCTGTTCCGCATCATTGTCGCCATTATCCTCGGTATAGTTGCGTCGATAATTTTCAACGGGTCTGGATGGGGAGTCACCATCGCCCGAATCTTTGTCACTTTTAACGGTTTGTTCGGGAACTTCCTCGGCTTCTTCATCCCGGTTCTCATCTTCGCGCTCATCGCCCCGGCGATCGCGTCCTTGGGCCGTGGCGCCGGCAAGTGGCTGGGCATTACGACGGCCATTGCCTACGTGTCCACGATCATTTCCGGTCTCATCGCCTACGCCATCGCCAGCGGCCTATACGGCTGGCTCCTGGCCGGCAACACGACGGCGAAGGTAGAGGATATCGACGAGGGCGCGCTGCAGCCGTTCTTTGAGATCGAGATGCCGGCCCCGATGGATGTGATGACGGCGCTGCTGCTCGCCTTCACCGTCGGTGTGGCGATGACGGCGGTGAAGTCGGATACCCTCTACCGCGGCTGCCAGGATCTGCAGCGCGTGATCATGCACGTGATCAGCGGCTTCATCATCCCGCTGCTGCCGATTTACATCTTCGGCATGTTCCTCTCCCTGGGCATGAACGGCAACCTGCTCAATACGCTCACTGCGTTTGGCAAGGTTTTGCTCCTGGCCGTGATCATGACGTGGATCATCCTCGTGGCGCAGTACCTCATCGCCGGCGGCATCGCAGGTAAGAACCCGTTCACGGCGCTGAAGAATATGCTCCCGGCGTACGCGACGGCGCTCGGCACCTCCTCGTCTGCGGCGACGATTCCGATTACGTACGCGGGTGCGAAGCGGAATGGTGTGACGGATGCGGTTGCCGGTTTTGTCATTCCGCTGTGTGCGACGATTCACCTGTCCGGTTCGATCCAGAAGATTGCGCTGTTCGCCTTTGCCATTGTGTACATGGATGGGATAGATATGCCGCCGAGCTTGGCCATTGGTTTCATCCTTATGCTGGGTATCTTCATGATCGCCGCGCCAGGTGTTCCGGGTGGCGCGATCATGGCGGCCGTCGGTTTGTTGCAGTCGATGTTGGGCTTTAACGACGATCAGGTGGCACTGATGATCGCTGCCTACATCGCCATCGATTCCTTTGGTACCGCTTGTAACGTCACTGGTGACGGCGCTATCGCAATGGTGATTAACAAGTTTGCCAAGGGTGATATCCAGCGCACGGACCGCCAGGAGGAGACCTCTCCTCTGGATTATCAGTCGGAGGGCACCGCCTCGTTGTACGAGGGTAAGTGACATCTACTACACTGTTGGAGCATGACGAATGACTCTTTCACGTATCGGTATGGCGCGGACCTCGCGCGGAAAATTGAGCAGAAGTGGCAGGGGTTTTGGGCGGATAATAATGTGTTCGCCGCGCCGAACCCGGTGGGGGATCTGAAAGAGCCAAACAGTGATCAACTAAGCAAGCCGAAGCGGTTTGTGCAGGACATGTTCCCGTACCCGTCGGGTGCGGGGCTGCATGTCGGGCACCCGCTCGGCTATATTTCTACCGACGTCTTTGCGCGGTACAGCCGCCACAACGGCTTCAATGTGCTGCATACGCTGGGTTATGATGCCTTTGGCCTGCCGGCCGAGCAGTATGCGATTCAGACGGGGACGCATCCGCGGGAGACGACGGAGAAGAACATCCAGAACATGGAGCGCCAGCTGGGGCAGCTGGGGCTGGGGCACGATAAGCGGCGTGCGATCCGCACTATTGATACAGATTATTACCGTTGGACGCAGTGGATTTTCCTGACTATTTACAACTCCTATTTCGATGAGGGCGAGCAAAAGGCGAAGCCGGTCGCAGAGCTCCGCAAACAGCTCGAAGGGCAATACACAGAGCGCGAGATCGAGGACATTATTGATTCGAAGCGCCTCGTGTACCGCACAAAATCGCTGGTCAACTGGTGTCCCGGTTTGGGTACGGTGCTCGCGAACGAGGAGGTCACCGCGGAGGGTCGTTCGGAGCGCGGTAATTTCCCGGTGTTCCGCAAGGAGCTGTCGCAGTGGATGATGCGCATCACGGCCTACGGCGATCGGCTTATCGACGACTTGGACCTCCTCGACTGGCCGGAAAAGGTCAAGTCCATGCAGCGCAACTGGATCGGCCGCTCCACGGGCGCCGAGGTCGACTTCACCATCGGTGGTGAAAAGGTCTCGGTCTACACCACCCGCCCGGACACACTCTTCGGTGCGACGTATATGGTCCTCTCCCCCGAGCATCCCCTCGTCGATAGGCTCACCTCCGGCGAGCCGTATGAAAGCGGTACGGATGAGCGCTGGACTTTCGGTGCTAATTCTCCGAAGGAAGCGGTGGAGCAATACCGAATCAAGATTGCCGCCAAGTCCGACCTCGAGCGCCAGGAGAACAAGGAGAAAACCGGCGTCTACCTGGGCGTGACCGCCACCAATCCGCTCAGCGGTGCCGAAATTCCGGTCTTCATCTCTGATTACGTCCTCATGGGTTACGGCACCGGCGCGATCATGGCCGTGCCCGCCCACGATACCCGCGACTACGAGTTCGCCACGGTCTTCGGACTGCCCATCGTGCAGGTCCTGGAGGGCGGGAACATCGCCGAGGAGGCCTTCACCGGCGACGGCACCCACATCAACTCCGGTTTCCTCGACGGCCTGAACAAGGACGATGGCATCAAAGCTGCCATCGCGAAGCTTGAAGAAGACGGCACCGGCCACGCCCAAAAGCAGTACAAGCTGCGCGATTGGCTGTTTGCCCGGCAGCGCTACTGGGGCGAGCCCTTCCCCATCGTCTACGACGACGAGGGTCGTGCCCACGCGCTGCCAGAGGAAATGCTGCCGGTGGAGCTCCCGGATGTGGAGGATTACAAGCCGGTGACCGCCGACCCGAACGATCGCAATTCGGAGCCGCACCCGCCGCTTGCCAAGGCCACGGATTGGGTAAACGTCACCCTTGACCTGGGCGACGGCCCCAAGCACTACCGCCGCGATACCAACGTCATGCCGCAGTGGGCCGGGTCTTCTTGGTACCAGCTCCGCTACATCGATCCGACCAACGAGGAAAAGTTCGTTGACCTGGAAAATGAGCGCTACTGGACGGGGCCACAAAGCGATAAGGATTGCGGCGGTGTCGACCTCTACGTCGGCGGTGTCGAGCACGCCGTCCTCCACCTCCTGTACTCCCGCTTCTGGCACAAAGTCCTGTTTGACCTGGGCTATGTCACAAGCTGCGAGCCGTACCGCAAGCTCTTCAATCAGGGCTACATCCAGGCCTACGCCTACACGGATTCTCGCGGCGTCTACGTCCCGGCCGCCGAGGTCGAGGAGAAGGATGGAAAGTTCTTCTACCAGGGCGAAGAGGTTAATCAGGAGTACGGCAAGATGGGTAAGTCGCTGAAGAATGCGGTCTCCCCCGACCAGGTCTGCGAGGACTACGGTGCCGACACTCTCCGTCTATATGAGATGTCTATGGGTCCGTTGGACATGTCGCGCCCGTGGGCGACGAAGGACGTCATCGGTTCGCATCGTTTCTTGCAGCGCGTCTGGCGCCTCGCCGTCGATGAAGTCACTGGTAACCCTGTTTTCTCCGAAAACAGCCTGACGGAGGACGACGAGAAGCAGCTCCACCGCACCATCGCCGGCGTCCGCGACGATTATGAGCACCTGCGTATCAATACGGTCGTCGCCAAGCTCATCGAGTTCACGAACCACCTGACCAAGGCCTACCCCGCCGGCGCCCCCCGCGCTGCCCTCGAGCCCCTGGCCATCATGCTTTCCCCGATCGCCCCGCACATCGCGGAGGAGCTGTGGTCCCGCCTCGGTCACACTGGTGGCATCACCTATGCTGCCTTCCCGGAGTTCGACGAGTCTCAGCTTGTCGACGACTCGGTCGAGCTTCCCGTCCAGGTCAACGGTAAGGTTCGCGCTCACATCACCGTTGCGGTCGACGCCGCGAAGGATGTGGTTCTGGAGGCAGCGCGCGAAGCCGCTGCGTCCAACATCGAGGGGAAGACCGTGGTCAAGGAGATCGTCGTCCCCGGTAGGCTCGTCAACCTCGTGGTGAAGTAAACCGTCTTCCGGGCGTTTTAATGGTGCCGGGTTCCGCCGTGGGTGTGGCGGGACCCGGCATTCCTCTTTACGCGCGCCTTTTTACGCGCGCCTGGGCGGGCCCCTTTTTACGCGCCTGAGGCTTGCCGAGGGCGCGCTCGCCGAGGGCGCGCTTGCCGAGGGCGCGCTTGCCGAGGGCGCGCTTGCCGAGGGCGCGGCTAATAACAATTTCTGTGCGTTTGTTATACGTCAGGTGGGACGCAACATTCATCCCCCTGGTAAATAAGCCCCTAGTTAAAAGTTACACACAGCGAACTCTGTCGTATTTGGCAGAATTGTTCTAAAATCGGGACCAATAGGAAACCCTCACGGCTTAATATACAACGGAATTTATTTAAGGTGAGGGGAAGTACCCAAAACAAAGGATGATGCTGTGCACTACAAACCCAAGGGCTTTTCCATCGCGGCAGCAGCCGTATCACTGACGCTGATCCTCCCCGGGATCGTCCCCGTCACCTACCCGCAAGCCGTCGCCCAAACCGCAAGCGCCCCGGCCACCGCCCCCGTGACCGCCGACGAGGTGCAAAGTGGCTTCTTTGCCAGTGCCATTGAGGCGACCGGCGAGCAAGATGCCAAGGGCACCGTTAACGGCACCGTGGCGGAGCTGAAGACGGTTCCCACCGTCTGGATCCAGGACGCAGTGGCAGCAGGTGCACCACTTGGGGGTGTTGAGGTGTATGCCAAGTGGACGGAGAAGAATAAGAATGGGCAGATCTCCTCTCCCCTGTATAAGACAGTGACCAGGGATGATGGCACGTTCACCATCGAGATGAAGCCGTACTTGGATGCCAATGGCAAAGAGCACACGTTCACTGCCGATCCGACGCTGGCCTATAAGGAAAAGGTGCAACTCTGGTTCCGCCCGCCGGAGGGTATGGAATTGTTCTGGTCCTACGGCTACCGTCCGGTTCCCGACGGCGTCGTCGTTGATACCACGGGCCACGCGGATTGGACAGGCGGCCGCGTGCGCAATGCGCGGGCACTGTTTAAGAAGAAGGAAGACCCGTCGCTGCCCAATCACAAGCCGCGGGAGCAGTGGGTGTTCCAAACCCCGGAGGCGATGCAGGGCACAAGCGGTGATGTGAATGGTCGCGTGTATTGGAACTGGGTGCAGGGCGTGGGCTCCCTTCGCTGGGAGGATGTCAATAACCCGGCCTATGACCGAGGCATCCCGAATGTGCAGGTTGTTGCCTCCTATTTGGCAGACGAGGCGGTCAATGAGATCCTTGCTTACCACAAAGCCAACCAAACTAGGCTTTTCAACGGCCATGCGCTGCGCGGGGAGCAGTGGACGTATGAGGATGCGGTGAAGCTCAATGACTGGATTATGGAGCAGGTGCGGGCGCATCCGGAGTGGATCGCGGAGACGGTCGCCACCACCACGGATGCCAAGGGTGCGTACAAGATTCGTTTCAACGGCACGTGGGGTCGGGATGACCGTTCCGCTGGTCGTGTGCCTAAGGATAAGGTGGGTACGGTTGCTGGCAGTCCCACGGAGGGTTCCTGGGGCAACGGTAGCTTGGACAATAGCGTCAAGCACGTCAACTGGGACTGGATGTACATTTCGACGCCGAATATGCCGCGCGTTGCCGGTGTGACTACTCCGTTTAGGAATGAGATCTGGGGTGGGTCCAATTTCACTGGTAAGGACCCGTTCGGCACTGGCTATTTGCTCGATGCGAACGCGTCGCAGTCGCTTTCGGCCGAGTATTTCGCCAACCTCAATATCGGCGCGCTTACTCCGCATTCCACGTTTGACGTGCTCACCTACGACACGCGGACGTCCTTTGCCACCCCGGGCGTAACCGTCGATACGGGTGCGTCGGGCTGGCCAGCGCAGGCGGATCAGAAGTACCGCATCATCTGGACGGATCCGAACGGCGCCGAGGTTAAGACCTGCGAGGAGTTCGCCACTGCGGATGGCCTCATCCCCTCCTGCCCGCTGACGGTGTCGGAGGATCTGAAGGAGGTCTCCACCTACACGGCGACGCTGTACGCGCTCCCGGATGGCCAGGACCCGCTGATCATGGGCGTGGATAGCTTCACGGCGATCCCCGCCAGGCTTCACACCCCGTACGGCAGTGTGGGCACGTCGTACCCGCTGCAGACCCCGGGTAACCCCGCCAACAACGCGGATAAGACCAAGGCCGAGGGCTTCGTCGAGGTTCCGAGCGAGATCGCCAAGACCAAGGTGGACTGGACCTTCGAGCTTGACCCGGAGACCCCGCTGCCCCAGGGCCTGACGTTTGATGAAAAGACAGGAAAGATCACGGGCACGCCGACGGAGTTCGGCACCTTCCCGGTGAATGTCACCGCCGTCGGCCAGGTCCCCGCCGCATCGGGCAAGCCGAAGACTATTCGGATCGGCACCACCGATAATTTGACGGTGACCAAGGCCACGATGCTGGATTACACTTTCAAGGAGGGCGAGAAGGCCTCCAAGCCGATCAGTGTGGTTGGCCTGCCTACGGATGCGAAAGACAAGGACGGCAAGCCCGTCGAGATCAAGCCCACAAACTTCAAGGTAGTGAGCGAGCTCCCGCAGGGCTTCTCCCTTGCTCCCGACGGCATGTTGACGGTGGATGAGACTGCTAAGGCGGGCACATACACCGATGTCACCGTCCAGTATGAGGTCACCGATGAGGATGGTGTGAAACACACGATCCGGGGTGGCGGCAAGGTCGTCGTCGATCCGAACCCGGCCCTCGTCAAGCAGGATCGCGACACGTATCAGCCCCAGATAGGTTCGGATACTCCGACGGTGGAGCAGGGCTCCTCGGTTACCACCGCTCCGCTCACCTTCGATGATCCGAACACGCCGGATACGGAATCTGCCCCCTCGGGCACGCGTTTCGACGCGCCGGATGCCACCGCCTTGAACAGCATTTTCCCGGACGCAACGCCGGCTCCTGACTGGGTCACGGTGAACCCGGATGGTTCGGTCACCGCGAACCCGCCGAAGGACGCGAAGCCTGGTGTCTACCAGGTCCCGGTTCGCGCCAACTACCCGGACGGTTCCTCCGAGATCGTGTTTGTGCCGGTAGAGGTAACGAAGCGGACACCGGATGCAGAAAAGTACGGCCCCACGTACGGTTCCACGCCCACGAGTGTGGCGCAGGATTCCCGCGGTTCGGTGACGGATCCGAGCTTCGATGATCCGAACACGGCGGATCTGCAGGAGCGCGTTCCCGCTGGTACGACCTTCGCCCCCGGAGCGGATGCACCGGATTGGGTCGAGGTTGATCCGCAGACCGGTATGCTCACGCTGCGCCCGAATGCGGAGGTCCCCGTCGGAACGTACGAGGTTCCCGTCACAGTGACGTATCCGGACGGTTCGACGGACACGATCACCGCCCCGGTTGTCGTGACGGAGAAGGTGCTCACTCAAGCCGAGGCCAACGTTCCCGCATACCCGCAGGCAACGGAGGTTTCGCAGCGCGGCAAGACGACGATCCCTGTCACCTTCGATCGCCCGCGCACCTCCGAGAAGGAGGAGATGCCGCAGGGCACGACGTTCGCTAAGGGCACCGGTGACAACGTTCCGGAGTGGGCAACGGTCGACCCCGCTACCGGCACCGTCACCGCCAAGCCCGGAGCGGACGTTCCGGCGGGCGATTACACCGTTCCCGTCGTCGTCACCTACCCGGATGGCACCACGGACAGGGTCAACGTTCCGGTGCATGTCAACCAGTACGTCACGGATGCGGAGAAGAACCAGGCTGCCTACCCGCCCGAGCCGACGGTCGTCGGTAAGGATGCGCCGGTCACCATCCCCGCTCCTACGCTTGTCGACGGCTCCCCCCTCCCCGAGGGCTCTACATTCGGCCCCGGTGACAACGTTCCGGGGTGGGTAACGGTCGACCCCGCTACCGGTAAGATCACCGTCAAGCCCGGTGCAAACGTTCCGGCCGGTGACACCACCATTCCGGTCGTCGTCACCTATCCGGATGGTTCCACGCAGACCATCAACGCCACGGTGACGGTCCTCCCCGCGGCCGATGCGTCGCAGCCGCTGTACCCGTCGTCCACGACGGCGGTTCCTGCCGGTTCCGAGGCCACCATCGCGGCCCCGAGCTTCGATGACCCGACCACCGACGGCGTCGAAAAGGCCCCGGAGGGCACGAGGTTCGCCAAGGGCTCCGGTGACAACGTTCCGGAGTGGGCCACGGTCGACCCGAATACCGGCGAGATCACCGTCAAGCCCGGTGCGGACGTTCCGGCGGGCGAGTACACCGTTCCCGTCGTCGTCACCTACCCGGACGGCTCCACCGACACGGTCAACATTCCGGTGAAGGTGACCGCGAAGGTAAAGGACGCGGACACGAACCAGCCGTCCTACCCACAGGCCAACACCCCGGTTCAGGCCGGTGGCACCGCTACGGTTCCCGCCCCCACCTTCGACAACGGCGTGAAGCCTGCGGGCACGACCTTCGCCAAGGGCGAGGACGCTCCCGACTGGGCTACCGTCGATCCCGAGACGGGCGAGGTCACGGCCAACCCGCCGAAGGACCTCAAGCCCGGCGAGTACACCATCCCGGTTGTCGTCACCTACCCGGATGGCTCCACGGACACAGTGAACGTCCCGTTCACGGTGACGGAGGCACCGAAGGAGGCCTCCCTCAACGATCCGTACTACCCGGCTAAGGATCTCACCGCCCAGGCTGGTGGTGACCCGGTGACGGGCGACGCCCCGAGCTTCGACGATCCGAACACCGAGGAAACGGAAACCGCCCCGGCAGGTGCGACCTTCTCCCTCGGTGACGGCGCTCCGAGCTGGGTGTCCATCGACACGACGACGGGTGCGGTCACCGCCAACCCGCCGAAGGGCACTGATCCGAAGGCCTACGACATCCCCGTCGTTGTCACCTACGCGGATCAGTCCACCGATGAGGGCACGGTGACCGTCGTTGTCTCCGAGCCGGAAAAGCAGGCGGTGGAGTTCCAGCCGGATTACGAGGATGCGTCGGCCACGAAGCAGGGCGAATCCTCCACCATCCGCGCCCCGCAGGGCGAGAATGGAACCACCCTCCCGTCGGGCACCACCTTCGAGAAGGGCTCGGGTGCCCCGACGTGGGTGACGGTGAACCCCGATGGGTCGCTCACGGTCAGCCCCGATGCCACGGTCGAGCCGGGCACGTACAACGTCCCGGTTGAGGTCACCTACCCCGACGGTTCCACGGGAACCGTCATGGTACCGGTGCGCGTCGCCGCCCAGGAGATCCCCGAGACCCCGTCGGATAAGGTCACCTACGATCCGGCAACGCCGGACGAAGCGAAGGTCACCGCCGGTGAAACGGCGAAGGTAAAGGCCCCCGGCTGGGTCAATGACAAAGCCCCGGTCACCGCAACCTACGCCACAGGAAAGGCAGCACCGGATTGGGTAAAGATCGATCCCACAACCGGCGAGCTCACCGCCACCCCGCCCGCAGGCACCGAGCCGGCCACGTACAACGTCCCGGTTGAGGTCACCTACC
>NZ_KV821059.1:122298-129227 GCF_001815555.1 Corynebacterium sp. HMSC073D01
AACGTCCCGGTTGAGGTCACCTACCCCGACGGCACGACGGATACGTACTTCGTCCCGGTGACGGTTTCCGCCCAGCCGAAGAAGACGGCGCAGATCGCGGAGCCTCGCTACAAGGCCAACGATAACGCTGTTCAGGCGGGTCAGACCGTAAAGTCCACGGTCCCGAGCTTCGACGATCCGACGACCTCCGAGAAGGAGGAGCGCCCCGAGGGCACCACGTTCTCCTTCGAGGGCCCGGACTGGATCACCGTAGATCCCAACACCGGTGCCGCCACGATCGCCCCTGGTGCCGAGGTGGAACCGCAGGCCTACACCGGTACGGTTGTCGCCACCTACCCGGATGGCTCCACCGACCGCATCCCGGTGACGGTGACGGTTCTGCCCATACCGAAGGATCTGAGCCAGCAGCTCAACCCCGGCCCCTCCTCCCCCACCGCCACGGTCGCAGCGGGCGAGAAGGACAAGGTTGTCTCCGGCCCGAGCTTCGACGATCCGGCGACCGAGGAGAAGGAGGAAGCCCCGGCGGGCACCTCCTACAAGCTCGGTGCGGACGCTCCGGATTGGGTGACCGTCGACCCGCAGACCGGCAAGCTCACCCTCAACCCGCCGGAGGGCCTGGATCCGCAGACGTACAACGTCCCGATTGAGGTCACCTATAGCGACGGTTCGACGGATAAGGTTGTCATTCCCGTCAACGTGACGGAGGCAGCGCAGAAGGAGGAGACCGCCGACAAGGTCCAGCCGCGCTACCCCAGCACGGCCACCCCGGTCGAGGCCGGCGCTAAGGAAAAGATCCCGGCTCCGAGCTTCGACGATCCGAGCACCGAGGAGAAGGAGCAGGCTCCGGCTGGTACCTCCTACAAACTCGGTGATAGCGCTCCGGAATGGGCCTCTGTCGACGCAGCTACCGGCGAGTTCACCGCGAAGCCGGGTAAGGACATCGCGCCGGGCACCTATAATGTCCCCGTTGTCGTCACCTACGAGGACGGCTCCACGGATACGGTCATGGTTCCGGTGCTGGTCAAGAAGCCGGTGACGGATGCCGATACCTATAATCCGCGCCTGGCCACGGAGAATGTGCCCAACGGTACGTTGTCCACCGCGCCGGTCACCGCCGGCAATGAGATCTCGCTCTCCCCGCAGTTCCCGGTCCAGCCCCCGGCCGAGACGACCTTCGCCGGCGATCCGGACAACCCGAGTTGGGTCACGGTGAACCCGGAGACGGGTACGGTAACTGCGACACCCCCGGCCGCTGCGCAGCCCGGTACGTACCCGGTAAAGGTGCAGGTCACCTACCCTGATGGTACGAAGGATGTCATCGAGTCGACGATCACGGTGCGCGAGCGCCCGATGCTCACCCCGAGTTACGGCCCCGCCCACCCGGTCGAGCGCGGCGAGACCCTCACCATCGATCCGCCGTCTGTCGATGACCCCTTCACCAAGCAGGTCGAGCGCGTTCCGGAAGGTACCTCCTACAAGCTCGGTGCTGACGCACCGAATTGGGTCTCCGTCGATCCCAAGACCGGCCAGGTCACAGCAAATCCCGGTGCGGACGTTCCGGCTGGCACTTACGAGATTCCCGTCGAGGTCACCGTCGGTGGTGTGACCAAGACGGTGATGACGCAGGTCACGGTGGTTGTCACGGATCCGAAGGAGGAGCCCACGCTCACCGAGGCGCAGACGACGCAGCCCTTCTACCCGGGTGCCTCCACCCGCGTTGAGCAGGGCACGGACGTCACCGTCCCCGCCCCGTCCTTCGATGATCCGACCACGGACACGGTGGAGCAAAAGCCTGCGGAAGTCTCCTTTAGCTTGTCGACGGCCCCCGGGGACCCGAACCTCGATTGGGTCACGGTCGACCCCAATTCCGGTGCGCTCACTCTGAAGCCCACGGACAAGGTTCAGCCCGGCGGCTATCTCGTCCCCGTAGAGGTCACCTACGGTGATCACTCGACGGAGATCGTCAACGTCCCGGTCGTCGTCGAAAAGCCCGCTGCCCGCCCGATGAAGGACACCGCGCAGCCGTACTACCCGGCCACGACCCCGGTGATCTTCGCCGGCACGACGGAGACGGTGAAGGCACCGACCTTCGACGATCCCACTACCGCAGATACGAAGGAGACAAAGCCGGAGGGTACGAAGTTCGCCCTCGGTGAGGGTGCTCCGAAGTGGGTGACCATCGATCCGGAGACCGGTGAGCTCACCATCGCTCCGGCGGCAGATGTCTCGACGGGTGCTCACCGTATCCCGATCGAGGTCACCTATGCCGACGGCTCCAAGGGCATCGTCTACCAGCGCGTCATGATCGCGAATTCGAAGCTCGCCTACCCGAAGACGACGGTTGGCGATGAGCCTGTGAAGGTGAAGACGAACCTGGGCGATCAGGTTGTTCCCGGCTCCACTTTCCGGCTGGTTTCCTTCCCGGATGGCTGGAACGTGACGATTGATAAGAAAACGGGTGAGGTCACCATCGATGCCCCGGCTAACGCAGAACCCGGCGATTATGAGATCAAGGTTGAGGGTCTGGCGAACGGTGAGGTCATCTCCAAGGCGACGCTGGTTGCCGAGGTGAAGGAGGCGAAGGATACGGCGGAGCCGCGGTACCCGGATGCGAAGCCGATCGTTCCTGGTGGTTCGGGCATTGTGGTCACGCCGTCCTTTGATGATCCGGCTACGGAGGCAACGGAGACGATGCCGAAGGGCACGAAGTTCGCCCTCGGTAAGGACGCTCCGGCGTGGGCGAAGATCGATCCAAAGACCGGCAAGCTCACTCTCAATCCGCCGGCGAACATCAAGGACGGGCCCTATGTCATCCCGATTGAGGTCACCTACCCCGACGGCTCGAAGGATCTCGTCAGCCAGAGCGTGACGATCGCCAAGTCTGACACGCCAACCCCACCGGCCAACGGCTCCTCCGAGGAGGAAAAGGCTGGTGCCATCATCGGTGGCATCCTCGGTGGCCTCGCTCTGTTGGGTGGCGGTGCCTGGGCACTGGATCAGTTCGGCATCGTAGACACGGGCTCCGCGCCAGGTCGCCACGCCCTCCCGGATCTCCCGCAGGCTCCTGGCCAGACGGCACCGGGACAGCAAGCCCCCGGCAAGCAGGCACCTGGCAAGCAGGCCCCTGGCAAGCAGGCCCCTGGCAAGCAGGATCCGTCGCCGCAGTCCCCGAAGGGCCGTGGCGAGGCGGGCGAGCCGACTCGCTCCGGAAATGGTGCTACCAATGCAAAGCCCGGTAAGCACTCCAAGAAGGATTCCGCTCTGGCCGAGACCGGCGCACAGTATGTGCAGCTGGCGCTCACCATCGGCTTCCTCTCCCTGCTTTTGGGTGGCGCGTTCATCGCACTCCGCCGCCGTAAGGATGCGGAGTAAGGATGCAGAGTAAGGATGCACACTCAAGGGTGCGAAACGGTAAGGTAATACCAAACTAAAAGCGCCCCCGAGATAACTCCATAAAACACACAGATGGCCGAGTTTCACGTGAAACTCGGCCATCTGTCTGGTATATCAGACACTACAACGAACCTGTCCAGCCACTATAAGCCCGCTATTATTGAAGAGCGAAAACTGCTACTTTATTCCCGGCTCAAAAGTTGTTACCGTGCATAAACGAAAGTAGGACAAGGCGATTCAAGCAAAAGGAGCGTGGACGAAGATGAAACAGGTCATGCGAACAGTCGGCGTCGGCCTCAGTGGCATCACGGCGTCTCTCCTGCTCAAAACCGCCGTCTGGTTCCACTTCCTCGACACCAGTGAGGATCCCCGCATCATCACCATCTTCGAAAACGGCAACTGCACTTTCGCGCTCACCGATTACGCCAAGGCCATCGGCATGACCAGCCTCTTTTCCTCCACCGACCCGCACGGCTGGCTCCTCGGCGCCCTGTGCCTCGCCATCGTCGCGTTCGTCGGCTGGGTCATTGGTCGCCTCACCATCACCCACCGCGCCGAGCACGCTGACGCCGACCCGCTCATCCCCTATTACAACTGGTAGGCGCCCCCAAGCCCCCAAGCCCCTACGCCTGGCACGTCGGACACCAGTACAGCTTCCGCCCGCCGTCCACCGTCATCTCCACCGGCGTCCCGCATACCAGACACGGCTGGCCCGCCCGCCGGTACACGTACACCTCCCCGCCGTGCGCGTCCTCGCGCGGCGGCCGTCCCTGCGCCTCCGGCGAGTGCTCCGCCCGCACGGTGTCGATCCGCCCGGTTCGTGCCCCATACTCCATGAGCTGCACGAGATCGTCCCAGATCGCCTGCCCATCGACCGCCACCGCCGGCGCAAACGGCGATATTCTCTGCCTGAACAGGACCTCACACCGGTAAATGTTCCCCACGCCGGCATACAGCGACTGGTCCATGAGCGCTGCCCCAATTGTGCGTCGCACCCGCGCCAGGTTCGGTGCAATCGCACCGTTTTCTAGTGGATCGCTTCCTAGCTTTTCGACGGCCTTTTCTACATCAGACTTCAACACCAACCGGCACCACTGGGGCCCATGCAGGTCTGCTGCCATCTCCCCGTCGGCAATCCGCAGCCGCACGACACCGACCGGCGCCGCCAGCGGCGCGACTTTGAACTTCCCAATCAACCCGAGGTGAATGTGGATGTACCGCTCGCCCGCAAAGCGGATGAAGAGCTGCTTGCCGTGCGCGAAGGCGTCGATAAGCTCCGCCCCATTTAGCACGTCGGCCTCGGTGCTGAACCGACCTTGTGGGGACGAAACGTCGACCGGCTTTCCCCCAAACGTGTCCGTGAGTGTGCGCGCTAACCGGTGAATGACGTGTCCTTCTGGCATGCCTTTGCATTGTACTCGAGCGCAAAATACCGCCTCACCATGGGCTTTTCGGTCGCGTTACCCAGCTGTGCTAAGTTGGAAGAACGTGAAACGAGGATTTGATCGCGATAAGTATATACAGATGCAATCGGCGCACATCGCCGAGCGACGGGACTCCATCGGCGGGAAGCTGTACCTGGAGATGGGCGGCAAGCTGTTCGATGACTATCACGCCTCGCGCGTGCTCCCAGGGTTCACCCCCGACAACAAAATCGCAATGTTGGAGACCCTCAAAGACGAGCTGGAAATCCTCGTCTGCATGAATGCCAAGGATCTGCAGCGCCAGAAGGTGCGCGCGGACCTTGGCATCACTTATGAGGACGACGTATTGCGTCTCATTGATATTTTCCGTGACCGCGGCTTCCTTGTGCAGACGGTGGTCATCACGCAGTTCGAGGACGATAACACGCTGGCTTTCGATTTCCGCGATCGGCTCGAGCGCCTCGGTCTCACCGTCCGCCGCCACCGCGTTATCCCTGGTTATCCCAACAATCCGGACACGATCGTGTCGGAGGAGGGCTTCGGACGCAACGAGTACGTGGAAACCTCCCGTGACCTCATCATTGTCACCGCTCCCGGCCCGGGTTCCGGCAAGCTCGCCACGTGTCTTTCGCAGGTCTATCACGATAACAAGCGCGGCATTCCCGCAGGTTACGCGAAGTTTGAGACGTTCCCCATCTGGAATCTCCCGCTCGAGCACCCGGTCAACCTCGCGTACGAGTCGGCCACCGTCGATCTCGCGGACCTCAACGTCATCGACCCGTTCCACCTGGCGGCCTACGGCGAGCAGGTGTCTAGCTACAACCGCGATGTCGAGTCGTTCCCGCTGCTCAAGACCCTCCTGGAGAAGTGCACTGGCAGCTGCCCCTACCAGTCCCCCACGGACATGGGCGTCAACATGGCCGGTTATTGCATCGTCGACGATGACGCCTGCCGTGCCGCCGCCGGCCAGGAGATCATCCGCCGCTACTACAAGGCGCTGGTGGAGGAGAAGCAGAACGCCCTGGATGATACCCTTTCCTCCCGCGCCGCGATGGTCATGGCCAAGGCCGGTCTGTCCACCAAGGATCGTCGGGTCGTCGCCCCGGCCAAGGAGCTTGCAGAGGTCACCGGCGCCCCCGCCTCCGCTCTTGAGCTTGTCGACGGCACCATCATCACTGGTAAGACATCCCCTCTTCTCGGCTGTTGTTCGGCAATGGTCTTGAACGCCCTTAAACACCTCGCGGGGATCGATAAGACCATCGACCTCCTCTCCCCCGAGTCCATCGAGCCGATCCAAACGCTCAAAACCAAGCACCTCGGCTCGAAGAACCCCCGCCTGCACACCGACGAGGTCCTCATCGCCCTCTCGGTGTCTGCGTCCACAGACGAAAACGCCCGTCGCGCACTGGATGAGCTGGGCAATCTCTGCGGCTGCGACGTCCACACGACAACCATCCTCGGCTCTGTCGACGAAGGCATCTTCCGCAACCTCGGCATCCTCGTCACCAGCGAACCCGTCTACCAGCGCAAATCCCTTTACAAGAAGAAGTAATCCATGTCCAGGACACGCTTTTGGGCGACCCTCGCCGCCGCCCTCGGCCTGATTGTCCTGCTCACGGTAGGTAAATCCGCCGTCTCCATCCCCGGACTTTGGGAGGCAAGCGTCCACCACACGCGGGCGCTTCGCCTCCTCCCCTTCGGGGATTTTTTCCGCTACTCCTCCCCAATAATCCCCTTATATTACCTGGTCAGCAACATAATCCTCTTCGTCCCCCTGGGCTGGGTCCTCGCCCACCGCGCCCGCCACCCGGTCCTCCTCGGCCTCGCCGTCTCACTCCTCGTCGAGCTCTCCCAATTCGCCTTCGCCCTCGGCTTCACCGACCTTAACGACGTCCTCCAGAACACCGTCGGCACAGCCCTCGGCGTCTGGCTCTCCCCCCGCTTTAGCTTGTCGACGCCCATCCTCCTCGCCCTCGCCTTCATCGTCACCCTCTATCTAGCTGCACTTTGTGCATAACCTCCGCAGCCCCACCCGAGTTATCCACAGATTCCAAGCGCACCCTTTGCAGCCTCCCCTACGCGCTTTATTGTGTGTGGCATGACCGCTTTAAC
>NZ_KV821060.1:0-803 GCF_001815555.1 Corynebacterium sp. HMSC073D01
TTTTTTAGTGTTTGGTGGAAGCGTTCAATTTTTCCTTGGGTTTGGGGGTGTCCTGCGCGTCCGTTTTTCTGCAGGATGCTGTGTTTTTCAAGGAATTTTTCAAAACCGTTTTTACCTCCCTTGGCACCGGCTAGTCGGGCGGTGAAGACAAGGCCGTTATCGGTGAGGGTGGATTGGGGGAAGCCGTATTTTTTGGTGATGGTTTCGGCGGCTGTGACCACGGTGGGGCCAGCTACACGCTTATAGGCGCCTAGGTATAGCAGGAAGCGACTGTGGTCATCGAGGAAGTCGAGGATCTCCACAACCTGTCCATTGAGCAGTCTGGTGGAGGTGACATCTGCTTGCCAGCATTCGTTGGGCAGGGTTGCTTCAAAGCGTCGTAGATAGGCTTTCGGGCGTTTTTTGGGTTGTGGTGTGACCATGCCGTTTTTGGTGAGGATTCGCCGGATGGTTGATTCTGCAGGCGCATGAAAACCTCGTTGCTCGAGTACCCAGGCGATGGTTTCAGGTCCGTTGTCTGCACCTTTGGAGGCGAGTTCTCTGCGGATTTTGATGATCTGTTTGATCACCTCCTCGCTGACCTTGGTGGGGTGTGTTTTCGGTGCTGTGGATCGCGGTTTAACAGCCTCTGGGCCACCTTCTTCGTATCGCCTTAGCAGGGTGTAGATCCATTGCCGGGATCTCTTGAATCGAACGGAGGCTTCGCTGACGGTGAGGTGTTGTTCGGTGATTGCTTTGACGATGGCGAGGTTGGCGTTGTCGTAGCTCATGAATAATTATGGGCTCAGGGTGTCAACTATGTC
>NZ_KV821061.1:0-413 GCF_001815555.1 Corynebacterium sp. HMSC073D01
GGTTCTACTATTTCCGGGGCGGAGATTGTGAAAGCGAAACTTGCCGAGGAACGCCTTGTTGCCCTCGTTAGCCCCCTCGGCCCACGAGACTTCGGGATATACCGGATTGAGATGACGCCGGATTCTCGTGGTGCGGACCCGTTGGAGCGGTTTATTCAATCAACCCGTAACCCGGTGTGCGCCTGGCCCGGCTGCAGTAAACCGGCCACCAAGTCGCAGATTCATCACATTAAACCGGTGAAGCATGGTGGGAAAACCGTATCAGAGAACTTGATGGTGTTGTGTGACTACCACAACGGCATTAACGATGATGATCTAGACAAACCCAAACACGGTCACATGGTGAGAATCAACGGGTTGGAGTACTGGCAGCCTGCCTTCGGTGGGCCGCTGAAGTTGAACATGAACCCGTG
>NZ_KV821061.1:513-16056 GCF_001815555.1 Corynebacterium sp. HMSC073D01
CAACTCGGCATGCCCATCGACCCCAGCCCACCCGGGTAAACCCCCACGCCAAAAAGCCCGAGCGCACCCTCGGGCCATTTGGCATGCCCAGAACACCCGAAAGCCCGGCCACCACGGCCGGGCTTTCAACGCGTGCCCACCTCATCACCGCGCACTAGCTGTTGAAGTTCCTTATTTTTGCTCGATCCGTACGGACAAAGAGTCGTTGGTATGGAAATGCGAGTTTTCTGCTGATACGGATTACTTCATTTCGCGTCCTCTGAAGACTAATTTTCGGCTAATGCGCAATTGACCTCCCCTTACCGCAAAGAGACTCACCGTACCTGCGAATCGTATGGATTGTTCTACCCACTGGAAATTAGGCTTGTAGATTACCCCCGGAAAATACCCGCTTGAGTAGCACCCTTTTTAGCCCAACCACAACCAAACCCCGAGGCCCACGTGTCAAGGATGATCTCCATCACCCACACGTGACCCAAGTCTGGCAAAGAGTCCGGCCACCACGGCCGGGCTTGCAACGCGTGTGGTGCTCACCTCATCAGGCCGCGATCGAGGAAAGACCACCATCCGCCCCACAAATTTAACCCCCGCCCCGTGTCCACTTAAGATTGTATGCGTGGCAGTTAACAAGATTCTCCTGTATTACAAGTTCGCCCCCCTCGCCGACCCGGAGGCGATCAAGCTGTGGCAAAAGAGCCTGTGCGAGATGCTCGGCCTCAAGGGCCGCATCCTGGTGAGCAAGCACGGCATCAACGGCACGGTTGGCGGCCCGATCGACGCGTGTAAGGCGTATATCAAGGGGATGAAGCAGTATCCGGCCTTTAGGGATACGGAGTTCAAGTGGTCGGAGGGCACGGGCCATGATTTCCCCCGCCTCTCCGTCAAGGTCCGCGATGAGATCGTCTCTTTCGGTGTCCCCGATGAGGTGCAGGTGGATGAGCACGGCGTTGTCGGCGGCGGTGTCCATTTGAAGCCGGAGCAGGTCAATGAGCTCGTGAAGAATAACTCGGATGTTGTCTTTTTCGATGGCCGCAATGCGATGGAGGCGCAGATCGGTAAGTTCAAGAATGCCGTGGTACCGGACACGCACACGACGCATGATTTCATCGGCGAGCTGGAGTCTGGCAAGTATGACTGGATGAAGGATAAGCCAGTTGTTACTTATTGCACGGGCGGCATCCGGTGTGAGATTTTGTCGGCGTTGATGAAGAATCGCGGTTTCGACGAGGTTTACCAGATCGATGGCGGCATCGTTCGTTACGGTGAGCGTTACGGTAACGGTGGTCTGTGGGAGGGCTCCCTCTACGTTTTCGATGATCGCATGCACATGGAGTTCGGTGAGGATGCGGCCCAGCTCGGCCACTGCGCGGATTGTGGCGCCCCGACGAACACGTTCCACAATCGGGACGATGCGGACGGCAATCGCATCCAGGTTTTGCTTTGCGACGCCTGTGCTAACGGTAGTCTCTAGCCTCCCCGTCACCCCCGCCCGATGATGGCGATTGTGCCAAAGGACGCCATCCACCCGAGCGAGAACGGGATGAGCACCCACATCACGGCGAGCCACGGCCACCAGCGGTTATATGTTTTGAATTTGATATAGCAGTTGATGCCGGCGCCGATGAGTCCGCCGAAGGCGACCACGAGCGGCGCCACGCAGATGGCGATCTCGGACCACCTGGTGCACAGCCAGGTGGCGAGCCCCGCCTCGCACAGCGGTCCGCCGGAGGCGCGTCCGAGGAAGGCGACGATGAGCCCGGTGATGATGGTGAGCGCGGGGACGGCGAATCCCCAGACGACGGCTTGGACGGAGCTGGCGTGGCGGCGTTCGAGGCGCAGCAGCGGGTCGAATTCGAGGTCTGCCTCGCTGTATTTCTTCCCGAACATTTATCGCGGCCTGATCATGATTTCGGTGGGTGTCGCGTCGCGCGTCATTTCCAGCGCGTGAATAATGGCCTGGGCGACGGTCGTCGGTTGGATGTACCGCGACCCGTCGTATACCCCGCCTTCCTTGGCGACGATCCTTTCCTGCATCCCCGTATTTATCCTGCCCGGGTGAATCGACGTGACGCGGATGTCGGGTTCCTCCTGCCGCAGCGTGTCGCACCACGCCTTGGCGGCGAATTTGGACGCGCAGTACGTCCCCCACTGCGCCTTGGCCGTAAGCCCCGAGCCGGAGTTCACGTATATAACGTGTCCGCCCGCGCCGCGGAGTAAAGGAAGCGCCGCGCTTGTCATCAGCGCCGGCCGGATGACGTTGACGTCCATCGCCCGCCGCCATTCCTCCTCGCTCACTTCGGCGAGCGGCCCGAGTTCGCACACACCCGCGCAGTGGATGAGCGCGTCGATCCGTTCCACATCGGGCACGTCCCAGCCGTCGAACCAGGTCACGCCGTCGCGCGCCGCCCCAGCGGTGGCGTGTTGTGCGGCGTGGACGCGGTATCCGCCGTCCACGAGTAGCGGCAGTAGTGCCTGTCCGATTCCCCCGGTGGCGCCGGTGACGATGGCGATCATTGTTGCCCTTTCCCTGCGGGTATGACGATGGCTGGTGTTTTGATGTTGCGCAGGATTTCGCCGGCGGCGGAGCCGACGAAGACGCGTTCGAGGGCGCCGACGGGGGTGGATCCGATGAGCAAGAGGTCGCCCTTTTTCCACCGTGGGGTCTCCATGGCGTCGGCAACGTTGGGTCCGTATGCAAGCTCTGTTTCGATGCTCATGTTCTGGTGCTTGTCGACGATTTCATCGTGCAGCTTGTCTAGAAAGCTCAGCGCATCCTCGCGCGAGGAGTGCTGTAGTTCGGACTGCAGCGATGTCGGCGTGTCTACGTCTTCTCGCAGGATGGCGAGCACCCGCATCGGCACGTCGAGTCGTGTCGCCAGGTTCACCGCCGTTGCCAGCGTGTCTTCCTCCGGCTGCATCGACGTAAACGCGACGGTGAGCCGCTTGACGCCGTGTTTCGCCAGTTTTGGCCCGCGCGGCGTGAGCCCGAGCGCGTAGGGCGAGGAGTGCAGCAGCGCCTCAACAGTGGAGTTGGCCCGGAAGGATCCTTTCTGTGCGGCGCCCTGCGAGCCGAACAGGATGAGCGACGCGTTGAATTCGGCTGCCTGTTCGTTGAGGAGAGCGGGCTGCGAGGAGCCGTCGACAAGCGTGTGGACGGGCCGGTCCCAACATTCCTCGGGGACCCCAGCGGCGGTGAGTGCTTTCTTCGCCTGCGCCTTGGCGCGGTGTGCCTCCTTGGCCAGTTGTTTCTCGTACTTGGAGGATAGTTTCGACAGTGTGAGCCAGGGCCTGACGACGATCGTTACAGTGCGCACCACCGTCGGTGTTGTGCGGCAGAGCCAGGCAGCGAACTCTAGTGCTTCGTTCCCTGACGCGTTGGGGTGCCAGGCGACGAGTACTCGGAGCGGCGCATCGCTATCCACTAATACCTCTTCTCCCTCGGGTCCTTAGGCCACACCAATTGTGCACTAGGGCGCGGACAGGAACAAAACCCGTTTCCTTTATCGTAGGTCACGGGTGCGGTAAAAAGGCCTGTTTTGTTGTGTCTACTCTGCTTCTTTCTTATGCAATGCGTTGTAGGAGTTGGCCAGCTTCTTGATCACGGGTGCGAGCTTCGTGCAGAGTTCCAGCTCGTCCTGGTCAAGCACGGAGAGCACGTCGGCGAGGTGGGCGGTGCGTTGTTTGCCCACCTCGTTCACGGTGTCGTGGCCGTCGCTCGTGATGGAGACGAGGATGCCGCGTCGGTCGAAGGGGTCTCGTTCGCGCTTGACCAGTCCGCGCTTTTCCAGGTTGTGGATGGCGTTGGAGGCCGTAGGCATCTGGATGCCTTCTTGTTGGGCGATGTCGGAGACGCGGGAGGGGCCTTCCTTGTCCAGCATGCTGAGGATGGTGAGTTGTGGTCCGGTGAGATCGCCGTTGTCTGCAAGTCGGAAGTAGTTGACGTATAAAACCGTCATGTCTGCGCGGATTGCGTCCGCGACCTCGTACGGTGTCACACTCATGGAACCTGTGTCCTTTCTTTTTAGGGAACGCGCACCATCTTTCCTGGCTGTCGCAAAATTGATCCTATTTTAACCTGAAAACCATTCTATTGTTAATAAAATATGACACAGTGAGACTGTTGGTCTGAACGTCGATAGCGCCAGGCTTAGCTACAGTTTGGTTACCGTGCGTGCGCGTGTTATGCATGCATAGGCGGGTGGGTGCCCGCTCACCTGCGTGTACGAGCAATCCGTGCGTACACTATGCCCCTTAAACCTATAAATTGCTCTTTCTGGTAGAAATGTAGGAAGGTCTAGTATCCGAGACAAAAAGGGAGTGTTGTCGTGGTTGCAATCATGCCGTGGGTGAGTCATCGCCTGTCGCGTGCGCGCCTCATCCAGGATTATCAGGTCGGCCTCGTCTCCCGCGAGGCGGTGCAGGACGCGGACTTTCTCCTCCTCGCCGCCGCCGATTTTCACGGCTACCCCTCCTCCGCCGCCTGCCCGATCTGCGGCGAAAAAGAGATGCGCACGGTCTACTGGGTCTACGGCGACGAGTTGAAGAGCCGCGCCGGCACCGCCCGCAGCCTGGAGGAGATTGACGCCTTCGCCGCCGAGGGCCTCACCTTCGATCTTCACGAGGTCGAGGTCTGCACGTCCTGCAAGTGGAATTACCTTCTCCGCACGTCCACCGTCCTGCCCGCGAGCGGTTTCCAGCCGGGCGTGTGACCGCGTACTGTTAAGCTATCTACCGTTATATTTTCCCGCAAGAGAAGTTGGACACGATCACACATGTCTCGCAGTAATTCGGAGCCGAAGCGGAAGGCGTCGGCGAGTGCTATTAAGAACCGTGCGCAGGGTCTTCCTGTCTGGGCGAAGATCGCGGTGAGCCTGCTGGCGGTCATCATTATTGTGCCGCTGGTGCTGTTCGGCGTCGCCTATGTGCGTGCCGATATCCCGGAGCCGGGTGAGTTGACTAATCCGCAGATCGCCACGATCTACGCCGCCGATGGTGAGACGAAGCTGGCCCGCCTCGTGCCGCCGGAGGGCAACCGCCGCCAGGTGAGCTTAGATAAGGTTCCGCAACACCTCCAGGACGCGGTCCTCGCGGCGGAGGACCGGGAGTTTTACACCAACCCCGGCTTCTCCCTGTCGGGTTATGCGCGCGCGGCCTGGGGCATGTTGACGGGTAACGAGTCCGCCGGCGGCGGTTCGACGATTACCCAGCAGTACGTGAAGAACTCCCTGGTGGGCAACGAGCGCACGATTAGCCGTAAGCTGCGGGAGCTGGTGGCGAGTGCGAAGATGACCAATGAGTGGTCGAAGGAGGAGATCCTCGAGGCCTACCTGAACACGATTTACTTCGGTCGCAATGCGTACGGTGTCGCCGCTGCGGCGGACGCGTACTTCGGCAAGGACCTGTCGCAGCTCACCCCGGAGGAGTCGGCGGTGATCGCGGCGGCGATTCAGCGTCCGAGCCAGTTGGATCCGTGGGTGAACCGCGAGGAGGCGGAGGCCCGTTGGAATTACGTGCTCGATGGCATGGTGCACACGGGTGCGATCACGCAGGAGCAGCGCGCCCAGGCCCGCTACCCGGAGACGATCGATCCGGCGAATAACCGCGCCTTCACCGAGGCCACGGGTGCCAATGGCCTGATCAAGAACCGCGTCGTGGAGGAGCTTGCCACGGTCGGCATTTCCGAGGAGGACGTGGAGACCCTGGGGCTCAAGATCACTACCACGATCGACGCGCAGGCGCAGGCCGATACGGAGCAGATCGTGAAGGATAACCTGGCCAGCCAGGTGGACAAGATGCGGACGGCCGTGGTCTCCATCGATCCGCGCAACGGCGAGGTGAAGGCCTACTACGGCGGCGAGGATCCCAATGGTTGGGATTACGCGGATGCGCCGGTGCAGACGGGTTCCACCTTCAAGATCTTCGGTTTGGCGGCGGCCCTCCAGCAGGGTATCCCCCTGAACAGGATGTATTCCTCGGATCCGGTGCAGACAGGCAACGCGACGGTGACCAACTCGGATGGCATGACGTGCGGCACGTGCACGATCCAGCAGGCCACGAAGATGAGTTTGAATACGAGCTTTATCCGCCTGCAGAAGGATCTGGACAACGGCCCGGTGGATACGCAGCATATGGCGTGGGCGCTGGGTGTGCGCAAGCAAAATCCGGATGGTTCCCCCACCCTGAGCGAGCCGAATGGCGAGCCGTATGAGGGCATTATCCTCGGTCAGTACCCCTCCCGCCCGATGGATATGGCGATCGGTTTGGCCACGTTGACCAATAATGGCATCTGGCACCAGCCGCACTTCGTCAAGTCGGTGGCGACGAATTCGGGCGAGATCATTTACGAGTTCAAGAACACGGAGGGCGAGCGCCGCGTCGGCAAGAACACGGCGAACGGCGTGACGGCGGCGATGCTACCGATCGCTTCCTGGTCTAACGGCAACGCTCTTGCTGGTGGTAACCGTCCGAGCGCCTCAAAGACGGGGACGACGCAGTACGGCGAGTACGGCACGAAGGATGCCTGGATGATCGGTTCGACGCCGCAGCTCGCCACGGCGGTTTGGGTCGGCAATTCCGATAACTCTCTGCTTGTGAATTCGTGGGGTGGCTCGGTCTACGGCGCGGGCATCCCGGCCACGATCTGGCGCCAGACGATGGACGCTCAGCTTGCCGACGCCCCCGTGGAGGAGTTCACTCTCCCCGTCGGCCTCGGCTACAACGCCGCGGGCTCGGGCGTCGGTTACGGCACCACGTACCCCACCCAAACTGCGCCGACGGGCGCCGCGACCCCCCAGTCTCCCACGAGCAACGCCGCCCCGTCTGGCGAGCAGGCTCCGCAGGCTCCCGCCCCGGAGGCCCCGGCCCCTGCTCCTCAGCCTGCACCGCCGGCCCCCGCCCCGCTCCCGGAGGTTCCCTTGCCTGACCTCGGCAATCTCATCCCGGCGGCGTAAATGGCGGTGCTCGCGCGCGACGAGGGGCGTGTCCTCCCCTCCTTCACGGAGCCGCTGGCCAGTGGTTTTGTCGAGTTCCTCGGCGGCCGCCCCGGCCGTCACGCGCTCATCGGCCGCCAGCGCCTGTCACCGCAGGTCGTCCTCACGCTCACGGCGATGGTGTTCCTCGCCCTCGCCTACCTCTTCCGCGTCCCCTGCATCACCGGTTCGCTTGTCGACGCCCACTGGGACCTCAACTGGTCAGGTCACCGTCAGTACGTGGCCGCCTGCTACTCAGACATCATCCCCCTCTACAACGTGGAGGGCCTCCAGGCGGGTCACCTCCCCTACGCCTACTCCTGGCAGGAGGGCGACCAGACCCGCTACATGGAATACCCCGTGGCCTCGGGTTTCTTCATGTACCTCATGGCCGCCCTCACCCGCGGGCTCGTCGCCGTCGCCCCCTGGATCCCCGCCCCCGAGGTCTCCGTCTACTTCACCATCACGGCCTTCGTCCTCGGTTTCTTCTGGCTCCTCACCATCCGCGCGCTGTCGCGCCTGGCCGGCAACCGCGTCTGGGACCTCGTCCTGGTGGCGGCCTCTCCCCTCGTCATCGTCCACGCGTTCACCAACTATGACATCCTCCCCATCTTCTGCGCGGTGCTGGCGATCGAGGCGCTGGGCAGGCGCCGTTTCGTGCGCGCCGGGCTGCTCATCGGCCTGGGCACGGCGCTGAAATTGTGGCCGCTCTTCCTCCTCGGCGCGGTCCTGACGCTGGCGGTGCGCCGCCGCGTCTTCCGCGGTTTCCTCGTCACCACGGCCACGGCGGCGCTCACGTGGTTGCTCCTCAATCTCCCGGTGGCCATCTGGTTCCCTCAGGGGTGGCGGGAGTTCTTCCGCCTCAATTCGGAGCGCGGCGCGGAGTGGACCACGATCTACCAGCTGGCCTCCCGCCTGTTCGGCCTGGATCTCTCCCCCGCCACCATCAACGTCGTCAGTTTCGTCCTCTTCGCCGCCTCCTGCGCCGCGATCTTCGTCTTCGGTGTTCGATGCCCCAAAGAACCCCGCCTGGTGCAGCTCGCGCTCTTCATCGTGGCGGCGTTCCTCCTCTTCAACAAGGTCTGGAGCCCGCAGTATTCGCTCTGGCTCCTCCCTCTTGTCGTGCTGGCGCTGCCACATTGGCGCCTCGTCGCCTCCTGGGCTGCGGCAGAGGCGCTTGTCTGGCCGATCCTCATGTGGCATCTCCTCGGCGTGGAGAACAAGGGCCTGGGCCCCGAGCTGCTAAACGTCATTATCCTTGTCCGCGACGGCCTCCTCATCGCCGTCGTCGTCTCCGTCATCCTCGTCCTTGCGGATCGCCTTCCGGATAAGGTGAGAAATAGCCACGGCGGTTTCGACCCCGCCACCATCCGTCCCCGACGCACAGAAGGGAACTAGTCCATTGTCCATGTGGGTCATCCTCACCATCGTCTCGGTGGCGCTCGGATTTCTGCTCTTCACCATCTCCTTCGCGCTGTTCTTCTACGGCAAGTCCAAAAAGCTCATCCTCGTCCTCATGCTGCTGGCCTTCCTCCTGGTGACGGTCCTTCCCCTGTACGTGGCGATCTGGCAGGCGGCGTATATCTGATGTACGGCCCGTTTACTATCGAGCAGGTGGCCCTCATGGGCATCGTCTGCGTGGCGATCGGCTTCGTCGGCCTCGGCGTAGCCTATTACTCCTTCATGGTGACCAAAAACAAGAAGCGATTCCGCATCGGCCTCGCCGTCGCCATCATCTTCGTCCTAGTCCTCCCCTTCAGTTTCACGGTGGCCTCCACATTCATGAGTGGCACGCCTTTGCAGTAGGAACCCCTGTGGTGTACCCTGGGGTGGTTGCTGACGCAACGACCCTCCTGCCACGCGCAACAAGATAGTGCGTGGCCGAAACTGTAACTACTAGACCATAGGAGGTGATGAGGTCCCGTGCGTCACTACGAAGTAATGGTCATTCTTGACCCTTCCCAGGACGAGCGCACTGTCGCCCCGTCCCTAGACAAGTACCTTGAGGTAGTCCGCAAGGAAGGCGGCTCCGTAGACAAGGTTGACGTTTGGCCGAAGCGCCGTTTGGCATACCCCATTAACAAGAAGGAAGAGGGCATCTACGTTGTCCTCGATCTGACCTGCGAGTCGGATACCGTTCTTGAGCTCGACCGTCTGCTCGGCATCAGTGAAATGGTGCTGCGCACGAAGGTTCTGCGGGGCGACCGCTAAACCCTGCGCGTGTGGTTCATCCATTCTAGGATGGAACCAATACGTCCACCTGCATCGCGAAAGGTAAGAAATTATGGCCGGAGAAACTCCCATCACTGTTGTCGGCAACCTCGTTGCCGATCCTGAGCTGCGCTACATTCCGTCGGGCGCGGCGGTTGCGAATTTCCGCATCGCCTCCACTCCCCGCACGTTTAATCGCCAGACCAACCAGTGGGAAGACCAAGAGGCCCTGTTCCTTACCTGCAACATCTGGCGTGAGGCTGCCGAGAATGTCGCCAATTCCCTGTCCAAGGGCATGCGCGTCATCGTCAACGGCCGGCTCCGCCAGCGCTCGTACCAGACCCGCGAGGGCGAAAACCGCACGATCTTCGAGATTGAGGTCGATGAGGTTGGGCCGAGCCTGCGCTACGCTACCGCCCAGGTCACCCGCAACGAACGTTCCGGTGGCGGAAACTTCAACCGTGGTGGTGGCAACGCGAACGGCAACAACAACTACGGCGGCTTCGGCGGCGGCCAGCAGCAGCAGCAGAACCAGGGTGGCTTCGGCGCCCCTCAGCAGCAGCAGCAGTCGCAGCAGTCTGATCCGTGGAATAGTTCGAGCCCTGCCGGTGGTTTCGGTGGCGACGCCAATGGCGAACCGCCGTTTTAATACATTGAAAGCCAAATTTTTACCTACTTACTTTGAGGAGTGATCATGAAACTGATCCTCAACGCTGCGGTAGATAACCTCGGTGTCGCAGGCGACATCGTCGAGGTTAAGCCCGGCTACGGACGTAACTACCTGCTTCCGCGCGGGCTTGCCATCGTGGCAACCCCGGGTGCTGAGAAGCAGATCGAGGAAATTAAGAAGGCTCGCGAGGCTCGCGCTATTAGCGACCGTGAGCACGCCATCGAGCTCAAGCAGCAGCTGCAGGAGCTCAAGGGTGTAACCATTAGCGTTCGCACTTCTGAGAGCGGCAAGCTCTTCGGCTCCGTGAAGGCCGATGACATCGCCAAGGCCGTCAAGGCTGCCGGCGGTCCGCTTCTGGAAAAGCGCGCTATTGAGGTTCCGAAGGGACTTGTCACGGGTACCGGGAAGTACAACGTTCTGGTCAACCTGCATGACGATGTCTCTGCACGCGTGAACTTTGAGGTCGTTTCCGCTTAAATTTCTAAGCGTGTGAAACGGCGGCCCTACGGGGCCACATGACAACAGCAACAAAAGTGGCGGTTGCCCTGCACGGGTAACCGCCATTTTTGTCCCCTTTTACCCCCTGTGGATAACTCCGGGCAATCTGTGGATAACTTTTTCCTGCCTCCTGCGCACCGCGTCCCCGCAGTTCACGACTTTGTAACCTTTCCGTTGTTTTCGGCGATTTTGTCTCGCCCGCGCGACAACTCGTTGACCTGCATGTTTGCCCATGTTCGAATGACCTGTGTCACGTTTAGAAAAGGTGCTGGTAACGGAAGTATTTCAGTTTGGTGACGATAATCACGTCAAAAAGTTATCCCCAGACCCTGTGGATAACCCTGTGGAAACCCCTGTGGAATAGTTGTGGATAACTCCCCATTCTTAGCGGTCAGCACCCTCTTCGCACACCCGTCCGAACGCCTGTTCTAAACCTTTTCGTACGGGTGGGTGGTTCGCGCTATGGTGTAATCCTGACCGAGTAAGGATGTGTGATGCGGTGACCAACCCCAGCTTTGATGATGCCTACCTTCCCAGCGAGCCGCCTGCCGCTGAGGATATGTCGGCGCCTGCCTTTGAGGCGGGCCGCCTCCCCCCGCACGATATCGAGGCGGAGCAGGGTGTCCTCGGCGCCATCCTGTCCTCTCCCTACGTCCTCACGGACGTGTTGGAGGTCCTCAAGCCGGATGATTTCTACCGCCCGATGCACCGCATCATCTACTCCACCATCATTGACCTGTTCAGTGAGAACCAGGAGATCGATTCGCTCATCCTCGCCTCCCGCCTGGAGCGCGATAACAACCTCGAGCGCGCCGGTGGTGCCCCGTACCTGCACACCCTCGTGCATTCGGTGCCCACCGCCGCCAACGCCCGCTACTACGCCAATATCGTCGCCGAGAAGGCCACTTTCCGCCAGCTCGTCGCCGCCGGCACCCGCGTCGTCCAGTTGGGCCACCAGTCGGAGTCCGGCATCGACGCGGATCAGGCCGTCGACCTCGCCCAGCAGGCCGTCTTCGAGGTGCAGCGCGAGGGTGCGCAGGAGGATTACCAGATCCTTGCGGATCTCCTCGGGCCCACCATGGAGGAACTCGATGAGATCGCCGCTCACGGTGGTCTCGCCGCTGGTGTGCCCACAGGCTTTGTGGATCTCGATGCGGTCACCAACGGTCTCCACGGCGGCCAGATGATCATCATCGCCGCCCGCCCGGGCGTCGGTAAGTCCACCCTCGCCCTCGACTTCGTCCGCTCCGCGAGCATCGCCCACGATCAGACCTCCGTCATCTTCTCCCTGGAGATGTCCAAAAACGAGATCGTCATGAGGATCCTCTCCGCGGAGGCGGACATCAAGCTGACGGACATGCGCTCCGGCAAAATGGAGGATACGCAGTGGAATAAGCTGGCCAACACGATGGGACGCATCGAAAACGCCAAGCTCTATATTGACGATTCTTCCAACCTCACGATGATGGAGATCCGCTCCAAGGCGCGTCAGATCGCCACCAACGTCGGCCTCGACCTCGTCGTCGTCGACTACCTCCAGCTCATGAGTTCCAACAAGCGCGTGGAGTCCCGCCAGCAAGAGGTGTCGGAGTTCTCCCGCCAGCTGAAGCTGCTCGCCAAGGAGCTCGACGTCCCGGTCATCGCGATCTCCCAGTTGAACCGTGGACCGGAAAGCCGTACGGATAAGCGCCCGCAGCTTGCGGATCTGCGTGAGTCCGGTTCGCTGGAGCAGGACGCCGACATCGTCATGCTCCTCTACCGCCCGGATTCCGCCGCCGGCGAGCAGGATAACGAGCGCGCCGGCGAGGCCGATATCATCCTGGCCAAGCACCGCGGCGGCCCGCTGGACACCATCTCCGTCGCCCACCAGCTGCATTACTCGCGCTTCCGTGATCTCGCCCGGCCGGGTATGCGCGATGCCGTTCCGCCGCCGGAGGAGCCACCGGCCTAGTTGCCGAGTGGTTGGAATGAATCCTCGTTCTGTATCGTTGCAGTGGTACGAAAGCTGAAAACCTGTTTAAGGAGTTACGTAATATGGCAACAATCGAGGTTAACGAACAGAACTTTCAGGAAACCATCCAGAAGGATGGCATTGTGCTTGTCGATTGCTGGGCCAGCTGGTGCGGCCCCTGCCGCGCTTTCGGCCCCACATTTGAGAAGGCTTCCGAGGATCACCCGGATGCCGTCTTCGGCAAGCTAGACACCGAGGCTAACCAGGGTCTGGCTGCTGCTCTGCAGATTCAGTCCATCCCCACCCTCATGATCTTCCGCGATCAGATCCTCGTGTACCGCGAGGCCGGCGCCCTCCCTGCACCGGCTCTTGAGAACCTTATCCAGCAGGTTAAGGGCCTCGACATGGATGACGTTCGTCGCCAGGTCGCAGCCCAGCAGGAAAACAACTAGAAAACGCCTGCCTATCCCCCGCCGCACGCGTGCGGCGGGGGTTTCTCTTGCTATTGCGCGCGCGGGAGGCGCAAACAGCATAGAATGTTCACTAAAAGGCCAGTTGTGATGTCCTCGTTGGCCGAGTGAGATTAGATAAGGAGCTCGTGGATCATGGCTAACCCGTTCAAGAAGGGGTGGAAGTACCTCACCTCGTCATTAGATAAGAAGATCGAGGATAACGCCGATCCGGAGGTTCAGATCAACCAGGCTGCCGAGGAGACGAAGAAACAGGCGGCGGAGATCCAGGAGCAGGCCGCGAAGATCGTCGGCGATAAGAAGGCCCTGGAGCTGAAGCTGAATCGCCTCCTCAAGGATCAGCAATATCTGCAGGAGAAGACAAAGACCGCCCTCCAGGCCGCCGATCAGGCCCAGGCCGAGGGCAACGCGGAGCGCGCTGCCAAGTACACCAGTTCGGCGGAGATCTGCGCCTCCCAGTTGGTTGCTGTGGAGAACCAGATCAATGAGACGAAGGTTATGTACGAGCAGGCCGTGGTCGCCGCCGATCAGGCGACGGCGCAGGCGAAGAAGTCGCAGGCCGATTACCACCAGCAGATGAGCTCCATTGATCAGCTTCGTGGCCAGGCCCGCCAGGTGAAGATGCAGGAGACCGCCGCCCGCGCGAGCGATCAGATCGGCGCTATCGATCGCGACCCCTCCGTCCCCACTCTTGATCAGGTTCGCGACAAGATCGAGCGTCGCTACGCCGATGCCCTCGGCGCCCAGGAGCTCACCCAGAACGCCGTGACCTCCCAAATGTCGGAGATCACCTCCTCCGGCACGGACATGAAGGCCAACGCTCGCCTTGCCGAAATCCGCGCCGCGATGCAGGAGGAAAACAAGCAGGAAGCGATCGCTTCCGAGCCCGCGGAGAAGCCCGTCGAGAAGCCCGCCGAGACTCCGCAGGAAACCCCGGCAGAAGAACCCGTCGAGAAGCCTGCGGAGAAGCCGGAAGAAAAGCCGGAAGAAAAGCCGGCAGCAACGCCCGCAGACGCCCCCGAGAAGAAATAACCCCCAACATAAAACCGGCCCACAACATAAAACAGGCCCCGTCCAACGTGTTGGACGGGGCCTGTGCGTCGGAAGCGCACGTGAACATTTATTTCCGATTGTTGATGTTTACTAGAACGCCGCGGATTCCAGAGTGGAACCCGTCGCGCAGGTTGACGCGTTGCGTTTCGCTCAGCGTGTATTCGTGCAGCGTCTCGCATGCGAATTGGAGGAGTGGCCGGTCGATCTCCGGGGGGAGTCCGCCGCCGGAGAGCATGTGCGCGGAGTCGCGCTGATCGGCTGTCGCCGCGTGATCGTACCACCACGAGGCGTACTGTTGTCCCACGTCAAACGGGGTTTGGAAGCCTGCGGAGGCCCACACCTCGTTCGGTAGCGGCACGTACCGCGAGCGCAGTTTGCGCCGCGGTGCCATCATCGAGGGGTTCGGGGTCGGCTTCTTCTCCTCTCCGGATTCCGCGTCCACATCCGCGCCGGAATCCGAGTCGGAGTCCGCGTCCGCGCCAGCAGCCGAACCGGGGTCCTCGCCCGCGCCCGCAGCACCCGCCTTCGCCGCGACATCCGCCGGTGTGGGCTTCTTCGCCTCCGCCCCGGTGACGATGTCGTGTTCCATCGCCTCGTCGGAGTCGTCGTTGTCCTGCGACATTGACGTCCGCGGGTCGGAGAGCGAGCTGACGGCATCGTCCCTGTCCGCCGGTTCGCCGGGCCGCGTCGGCCACGATTCCGCAGGCGACCCATCGTCCGGCGATCCCGCCGGACTCCCGCCGACAGAAGCCTCCGGCGGCTTGCCCGCCTCCGCGGCCTCCTGCGGGATAAGCGTGGATTCGGCTACCTCCAGGGGTTCCGCGTCGCCGATGGGCTTCACCGACGGCACGACCGGCGGCAGCGGTCCCTCGAGCACATGCAGCTGCATGCAGTCGGCGAAGTCTTCCCGCGGGTCGAGGATGGTCGTCGTGTCGCATGCGTGGCGCAGCGCCGAGGACATGGAATCCCAGCCGAATCCGTAGAGGTGGACCCGCACGCCGGAGTTCGTTGCCTCGTTGACGCCGGGGATCATGTCGGCGTCGCCGGATACGAGTACGGCGTCTGAGCAGGTCTGATGCACGCCGGCGAGCACGAGGTCGGCGACGAGTCTCGTATCCACGGCCTTTTGTGTGCGGCGTTCTCCCCATTCGATGAGTTGTCCGACCCGTAGTTGCACGCCGTTACATGCGCGTAGTGCGCGGTGGTAGCGGTGTGGTCCGGAGTCGGGGATTCCGTCGTACCACATTTGCCGGTGGATGGGTTGTCCTAATTGGTCTTCGATCATTCCTTTCAGTTGGGCTACGACCTCAGGGAGGTCAATTTCTAATTGTGCGCGGGCGCCTGTCTCCCACGAATTGTAAAAACTCGCAAGTAAATAGGAGGTGTCCACGAACACCATTGTTCTTTCAAGCATGGCTCCTAAATCCGTCCTTTATTAAATGTTCCCTTCAAGCATGCCTGAAAATGGTTCGGAAGGTATAACTCAAGGGGGTGGCCTGGAAAAAGTTTCCGTCCGCACACCATTTTTTGGCTTGTCGACGGTCGGTTTCTCGGTTTCTTTGCCCGTCACCCTCCCGTGACCTGCGGATTTGCGTTAATTCCTCTGTGTGCTATTGTTATCCCTCGTTGGTCACGAACCAACGAATCCCCCGCTATGGTAGCCCTTTCAAGGGTTCATTTAGTGTGGGAACATGTTGTGTGAGAACTCGATAGTGTGTTGAT
>NZ_KV821062.1:0-239 GCF_001815555.1 Corynebacterium sp. HMSC073D01
GTGAAGGCGAAACTTGCTGAGGAGCGTCTTGTTGCTCTTGTTAGTCCTTTGGGGCCGAAGGATTTTGGTGTGTATCGGGTGGAGATGACACCGGATTCTCGTGGTGCGGATCCGTTGGAGCGGTTTATTCAATCAACCCGTAACCCGGTGTGTGCCTGGCCCGGCTGCGGCAGACCCGCATCCAAGTCGCAGATTCACCATATTAAACCGGTGAAGCATGGTGGGAAGACGGTGTCGGA
>NZ_KV821063.1:0-2114 GCF_001815555.1 Corynebacterium sp. HMSC073D01
ATTTTTAAGCTCCGCATCTGGTCCTGCGGAGGCTCCCGGGTCACCACATGGTGACCCGGGAGTTTTTTATGCGCGTCCGGAGTTTGCCGGTCCAGGGGTGCAGGACCCAAGACCTTCGGTTGGGCGGTGTTGGATCCTGAGTAATTAGTCACCCAAAATTAGGGGTAGCTGAGAAAAATTTATATATTCGTTATGAGGGCAAAAATTCTGTTGAACACTTTATAAAAACGCACGTTGTGACGTTTTTTCTCTTAGGTATCACGTAAACTGCAGCTTTAGCAAAGTGTCTCAAATATATAAATGTTAAAAATGGGACAGAAGATACAGGATGAGATTAGGGGAAGGAGCTCGTCTACTTCCCTATGTCGATAGAACCTTAATAAAAACTGAGTATTATCTAAGTAGATGCGAGCGCCCGGCTTATAAAATTTCCTTCCAGCCGGGCCTCGCGTCTGCGGCGCTTGCCTTTTACGTGCGCACGTACGGCGCGCTGCGAACAGAGTTTTCCGGGGCTTGCAAGTCCTAATCACAAGGAGAATTATGAATATATCTCTGAAGAGGGTCACTTCCCTCGGCGTGGCTACAGCGCTTATCTTCAGTGGTGTGTACTCGGTGGATTCGCCGTACCTTCCCGTTGCACAGGCGGCGGAAGATGGTGCCGGTGATCCTGGCTATTCCACAGATACTGCCCTCGATGCCGACGCTATCACCAGCGGAACGGTTAAGAACGTCAACGATCTCCGCCTTGCTACGTACGTTGTCAGCGGCCATGCCTACTACATGGACGCGACAACGGCGGCTTTCAGTGGCATCCCCGGCCGGAGCACGAACACGGCGCTTCCTGATGGGACGACGGTGTACCTGCAATGGATGGGCAAAGACGGTTTCGTTTCACCGATCTACACCGCCAAGACGCACAACGTAGATTGGGGCGTTTCAAACCAGGGTGGCCAGGGTCTGTGGGCGTTCAGCCTTCCCAAGGTAAAAGACGCGCTCAAGCAGGAGCACGAATTTGACCCTAAGGCTGGCGACCAGTTCCGTGTGTGGATCAAGCCGTTTACCAATGATCGTGGCAATCGCGTGGAGATGTTCCGCCAGGCACCGGGTATGACACCGGGTTTCTCGGCGTCCAATAAATTGCCGGCTGGTTCGACAATGAACATCAACAAGAACAACGTGCAAAACGCTGCGGTCTTCATGTACGAGAACCCCGGTTCCTACATGTTCAATGACCGTAAGGGCGAGTACCACAACACGAATACGTGGGTGGACGGAACGGTATGGCTGGAGGCCGGAGAGGCGACTCTGGGCACCGGACCGAGCTTCGACACGTACGCTTCCGATGTCGCTGCCGAGGGATACACGGTAGAAATCACGGGACTGACCACCGCAGGGCGTCGCGCGATCAACAACGCGACCTACGGTGAGCCCCGCAGCACGTGGGTGAATACGACGAAGAAGATCCTGGAACGGCACCCCGAGTTCATCACGGGAACGGCCGTGGGCAAGGTCGGAGCAGACGGTACCTACGGCATGTGGGTTCCCTGCTACACCGATCCGGCGTCCCTGTACGCCTTGGTTCGGGATAAGGAAGGAAACGTGGTGCAGTCCTACAGCGCCTACACCACGTCGCAGTTCCTCAGCCCGAATGATCTGCTGTCCGTATCGCCTGCGTTGCCCCCGGGATTCGCGGGTAACGCTTGGCACAATGTGAACTTTGCGGTCGTTCCGTTTAAAGAGGTTTCCCTCGATATCCTCAAGTACAACGTGACCGACAAGCCGGCTGGCCCTGGTGCCACGCTCGATGTCGTGTTGGGAGGAACGCTTCCTCCGTTTGCAAATAAGATTGTGTGGCATGATAGCGACGGCAAGGAGCTGAAGAGCTGCGATATTACGCAGCTTTCGGATGCTGCGGGGTGCTCTCTCACCATTGACAAGAAGTTCAAGGGTTCCACTATCGTCACCGCAACACTCGTTTCTGCCCGGACCATCGTTGCCGCAGATTCTGCCCTTGTGACAGACAAGCTGAAGGACACCGACGGCGATACGATCCCGGATTACCTTGACCCGGATGCCGATAACGACGGGATCAACAACAACGACGAGATCGCCGC
>NZ_KV821064.1:0-282 GCF_001815555.1 Corynebacterium sp. HMSC073D01
GATGGCACCACGGCGACCGACAAGGCCGGCGAGGATGGCACGTTCACGGTGAAGCTGCCTGAGGGTAAGACTGTTCCGGCTTCCGGCACGGTTAAGACCACGGCAACGGCACCAGGTAAGAAGGTTTCCGAGCCGACCAACACCGAGATCACCGCTAAGGACACGACGACTGCTCCGGAGGTGAACCCGGTCAAGGAGGGTGACGATTCCATCAGTGGTGAGGCTGAGCCTGGCGCAACCGTGACTGTGACGCTGCCTGATGGCACCACGGCGACCGACAAG
>NZ_KV821065.1:0-30287 GCF_001815555.1 Corynebacterium sp. HMSC073D01
CGCGTATGGCCGGGTCCCTTAACTGCGTAATTAGGTCGGTTTTGGGGGGAATTGTCGAGTTAGCGATCCCGAGCACGCGGGTTCCGTGTACCCAACCCCGCGCACCCAAACCCCGTGCACCCAAACCCCGCAGACCCAGCCAGCCGTGCCGAAAAACCACACCTTGCACAGCGGAACTCCCCGGAATGTGTTTAACTTTGGAAAAAGAGAAAACATCGGGAGGACCTGGGAGGGAATTGTGCATTATCAGGGGGTGCCGTTTTATGAGCAGGCAGAAAACAGTTGGGAGAAGAAAAGACGTATGGAGAAGCTTCGTCGCGATCTTACGGCGGAGTCGCTGTCGAAGAAGTTCCCGGGTTTGATCCTGGCGGGGAAGTCCGTGGCCGAGCGGTCCTCGGTGGCGCTTCTCACCCCACCTGCGGAGATAGAGTTTTTGCGGTGTCATGGTTCGAAAGGGCAGACACTTGGGGAGACCGTAGTGCATAGGTTGGGGGCTCCGGGGACGCGGGAGGTTCTCCAGAACGAGGAGCCTCCGTATTTGGAGTGCAGCCTAGCCACGGCGTTGCTGGATATTGCCCGGTGGCACGGTGTACAGGAAGCGGTAGTTGCGATGGATGATGCGCGACGGCGGAACCTGGTGAACTGGGATGAGGTTCTTCGTTTGCTAGGTGAGCAGGAGGGGCGTCTGCGCGGAACGAAGGCTGCGCGGATTGCGTGTTTTCTTTCCCATCCGGGCGCGGAGTCGGTGCGGGAGTCGTTGGTGCGGTTGGAGCTGTATGTGAATGATTTTCCTGCGCCGCTGGTTCAGCCGAAGGTGCTGGATGTAACGGGAAGGTTCATAGCGCGGCCGGATTTGTTGTTCCGTGATGAGTCTGTGGCTGTGGAGTATGACGGCCAGGGGGAATATAGGGGTTTGCATGGTGTGGCCCCGGCTGATGCGGCGCAGGATGATATGGAACGTCAGCATGAACTGGGGACGCTGGGCATCAATGCTTTTCGCCTGGATAAGAACGGTTTTAGGGATCCGGCATGGGTGGGTAATCTGCGCGCTGTCCTGAGGCGGAATGCGAAAAGGCCTTTTCCACTTGCGCAATTAAGGAATATAGAAAAGGCGTGGCCGATCCGCCCGGGGCCGAGGTTTAGGATATGACAGGCCCTGTCGATTCGCGGACGATGAGCCGGGTGGGCAGGCGACGGGGCTTGGATAGGGGAACGTTCATGCCCTCAATCAGGGCGATGAGGTTGGCAGCGGCGACGCGGCCGACGGTGCGCAGGGGGCCTGCCACTGTGGTGAGTGTGGGGGAGTTGACCACGGTCATTTCGGTGTTGTCGAAACCGATGACCTTGACGTCGTCAGGCACCTGGATGCCGTGTGCCTGGGCGCCTTTGATGAAGCCGATGGCGGCGAGGTCGTTGTAGCAGATGACGGCGTCGGAGGGGTTTTCCTTCCAAATCTCAAACGCACGTCGCCCGCCGGTGATTGTGGGCTGATCCATGCGCAGTTGCCGAACTTGGATGCGCGCTAGTTGCTCTGTTTGCTTGGCCGTTGGTTGGAGGCCACGTCCGTAGTCGCGGTCGGGAGCGTTGACAGCGTCGATGACTCCGCGCCAGCGCATGCCGTCGGCCCAGGCGCCTTCGGGGCCGGCGAGGTAGGTGACGGTGGTGCAGCCGTGGGCTTCGAGGTGGAGCATGGCTTTGAGGGCGCCGTCGTGGTTGTCTACGAGGACGCTGGGTACGCCCTGAACCGGGCGGTTGCAGACAACGGTGGGGATGCCGCGGGCAATTTTTTGGATGTCGGCGGCGGCGACGCGGGTGGAGGCGAGGAGGAGACCGTCGACAAACGGTGCGAGCTTGTCTACGGCAGTACGCCCACGGACGGTGGATTCGTTGGTGTTGACGGTGGCCACGAGCATTTGGTGCGTTGCTGCGGCGTGTTGTGCGCCGCGCGCCAGTTCTAAGAAGAAGGGATTGGCGATGTCCGCTACGACAAGCCCAAGGATCTCGGTTTTGCGGTTGGTTCCCGCACGAACCTCGAGGTCCTGGTGGTAGCCGAGTTCTACTGCGGCGCGTCGAATCTTCTCCGCGGTTTTGAAGCTCACGCGGTCTGGCCGGGAAAAAGCCCGGGAAACGGTGGAGGCTGCAACACCCGCGCGTTCAGCTACGTCGTAGATAGTTACGTCCATACCCCTACTTTAGGTCAAACCCCCTCCTGTTTACGTTTGTTTCTTTATCCCCTAACCTATTTAGTGGAAGAGAATGTATGGAGGTAATGAGGTAGGTATGGCTCACAAGAAGGCTTTGGCTGCGTTGACGGCAGCTGCACTAGCGGTGACGGGAGCCGTCGTGGTTCCTGCCCCGGCGCTGGCGGCGTACGCGAAGCAGGGCACGGACAAGCACGTGGAGGACGTCTTCTGGCTTGATTTGGCTGGTGTGACGGGTCCTGACGGGCGCATCATTCCGGGCAAGGAGGCAACAGTCCCTGGTCTCGAGGGGTACACCGTGAAGGTGAAGGTTGGTGACGAGCAGTCGCCAATCGCCACGGATAAGAAGGCCGCAGCTTTCGACATTGATGGTGTGTCTACCCTGGTAAGCGCCGATAAGGAGGCGACCCAGAAGATCACGGTCACCCTGACCAAGGACGGCAAGCCGGAGCCACTGACCCTTGTTGTTCCCGACCTGAACGGGCAGAAGGTGAAGGTCACCACCTCCGCTGAGGACTGGAAGGGGCTGGCTCTCGAGGTTGCTCCCGACCGTCTCGGGCACAAGGACTTTTCGACGATCACTCGTTCCGGTTCCACAGATGTTCCGCTGGTCCGGACGGATAATAAGGACAACTCCACAACCCTCACCCTTGAGCTTGGGGCAGGGGAGCAAAAAGCGATGGTCGGCATCCTGAAGAAGCGCCCGGCTCCCGCAGAGCCTTCCGCTACTCAGCCGACCCCAGATAAGGCAGCCGCTGCTGAGGATCTAGGAAATAGCATTATGGCATTTTCTACGGCGGTGGGTGAGATCGGCGCTCTCGCGGACCGTGCTGCAGCCCCGTCTACGGAAACCTCAGGCTCGGCACCTGCTCCTTCAGCCACCACTACCTCCGAAACAACGACGGCAAGCACCGAGTCCAACACCTCGAATACGGCCACCAGGGCGGCTGCACCCAAGGCTGATGCCGAGTCCAGCCCAGCTACCCCAACTACGGAGACGGCCACCGCGAACGTCACGAAGCCGAAGACCGACGAACCGGCCGCAGAGACGAAGCCTGGCGCAGACAACGAGTCTGCCACGAAGCCGAAGACCGACGAACCGGCCACTGAAGTTAAGCCAGGCACAGGCACCGAGTCTGATGGGAAACCACAGCCGAATGACCCGGTCATTCCGGAAGGAAACCCGAATAACCCGAAGCCTGATGGAGATTCTGGTTCCGCAGGTACCCAAGGTGATAGCGGTTCCGACGCTGAACCCGGCATGACCGTGCCGGATCCGCAAAAGCCTGGTGACCATAGTTCTAATGGTTCCTCCGGCTCAGTGGATACCGACGCGATCATTGGTTCCGTCATCGGCGTGCTCACCGTCGGCGGCCTTGGTGCCGGACTTCTTGGTGGCGCGGTGGACAAGGTCCTCTCGCCCGCATCGCCGTCGAAGGGTAAGAGCGATGCGGCGAACCAGAAGCCGCAGCAGCAGAAGAAGCCGAAGATCACTGTTAAGCAGCCTAATGGTGAATCGTTGACTCTGGCTCAGATGCGCAACCGCAACTCCAAGAGCGCGACGACGACGAAGGCCGCATCGCTTGGTGGTAAGCCGAAGGTGTCCACGAAGGCGAAGTCGAAGACATCGACGCGTATGGCGCAGCAGAAGAAGCCGCGCATCTCTGTGGGGAAGAAGAGCACCACGAAGAAGGCTGCCAGCTCGTCAAAGAAGAAGACGAGCAAGAAGAAGCTTGCTGATACGGGCGCACCGATCGGGCTGCCTGTGGGGCTTGCATCGCTGCTCATTATGAGTGGCATCGTGCTCCTCGGCGTACGTCAGCGTCGGGGCCAGATCTAAAGGCCAGATTAAGCAGCAACCCCCTTCCTCCTAACCCGGTTCTTTCCGACCTCTTCCTTTTAGCTCTTTCTCCTAGAAGGAGCTAAAAGGAGGGGTCGCCCGTATGCGGGCAAGGGGGTGTAAAGCAAAAACCCGGCTCGTGGAAGCCGGGTTTTATCTGTGCGCCATCAGGGACTCGAACCCCGAACCCACTGATTAAGAGTCAGTTGCTCTGCCAGTTGAGCTAATGGCGCATTGCCTTGCGACGAGATTTAAATATAATCTTTCGCCCGAGTATTGTAAAATCGTCTGGTCACGGCAACATTCGAAGGAGTATGAGTGAAGATTAGACGGTACGCGACAGTGCTGGTTGCTTGCGCTGGGGTTTTGGCAGCGAGTGCGTGCACTATTCCTACCGGAAGTCCAGACACAGATGTTGCGGTTCACGAGACCTTGCACATCCCACCGGCGTTCACCGTCGGTGATGGTGCGACTGTGCAACCAAACCAGGACATTGAGGTGCACACGTTCGGTGCGGAGCTGGTAGCGGCGAAGCTCGTCAACGACGCCGATGAGGTCGTCGCAGAGCTAGGGGGCGGCGGAAAGGTGAGCTCCGAAACGTCGAAAAGCTCCTGGAGAGTGACCGAACCGCTCGGTTACGGGCGGACCTATACCCTGACAGCCAGGGACTCCGAGGGGCAGACGGTGGAGTCGACGTTCACCATCGTGACACCCACCTACAAGGCCGAGGTGTACGTCTCCCCTGACGGCGCTGAAGTCGGCGTGGGGCAGACGGTGAACATCCAGTTCGATATCGCCATCGCCGATGAATACAAGGAGGAGGCGGAACGCACCGTCACGGTGACCGCCGACCCCCCGACGGAGGGTGCCTTCTACTGGGTGAACCAGTCGCAACTGCGCTGGCGTCCGAAGGAACACTGGCAGCCCGGCACGAAGGTGCACGTGGAGGCGAAGCCATTCGGGCACCAGCTGGGTAAATCGACGTGGGGTGGGGATAGTGCTCAGGCCGAGTTCACCATCGGCGACGAGGTCATCTCCTACGTGGACAACAACACCAAGATCATGACCGTGACCAAAAACGGCGAGACGATCAAGACGATGCCCGTGTCCATGGGGCGCGACGGTGGCCGTTGGTCCACTCCTCCCGGAACCTACATCATCGGTGACAAGAACCCCTCGATGATCATGGATTCGGAGACCTTCGGGCTCTCCCACGAGAAGGGTGGCTACCGCACGAAGGTGAATTACGCCACGCAGATGAGCTACTCGGGAATCTACGTGCATGCCGCGCCGTGGTCGGTGTGGGCGCAGGGAAACACCAACACGTCCCACGGCTGCATCAACGTCTCCACGGAAAACGCCAAGTGGTTCCAGGAGTTTGTGAAGCGTGGCGATCTCGTCGTGGTGACGAACACCACGGGAGAAACGCTCAGCCCCTATGACGGGTTGGGGGACTGGAACTTCGACTGGGCGACGATATCCAAGGATTCGAGCAGCGAGGACTCGTCGTCGTCCTGAATCGAGAGCATGAGCTCGTCGGCGCGGGAGAGTTTGGCAAACTCGTCTAGGTACGCCGACACTTCCTCCGGGTTGCCCACGGCGTTGTAGTGCAGCATCTGGGTGACCTGGTGGCCGGCGAAGCTGTTGACCAGCTGGTCGAGCTGCTCGGTGCTGAGATCCCGGCCACGCGCCACCATCGAGTGGACGCGGCGACGGTACACCTCCTGGAGTTTCTCCTTAGCCTCTTCGGTTGTGCGCGCGGCGGTGACGTTGACCGCAGCGATGACGTAGGGTTCGGGGTGCTGCTCACTGGGCTGGTACGTGCGCCGGTAGGTGTCCACGGCCTCCTCCAGGTGAGCGGGGGCGAAGTGGCTGGCGAAGGCGTACGGCAAGCCGAGCTGTGCAGCGAGCGTCGCGCCGAAGAGGGAGGACCCGAGGATAATGATCGGGACGTTCGTGCCGGCGCCGGGCATCGCGTGCACGCCGGACAGGAGGGGCTCGTCGGCAAAGTAGCCGCGCAGCTCCTGCACATCCTGGGGGAAGCGATCGGCGGCACCGGGGACGCGCCTGATAGCGCGTAGCGTCTGCTGGTCGGTGCCGGGGGCGCGACCGAGCCCCAGCTCAATTCGCCCGGGGAACATCTCGGAGAGGGTACCGAACTGCTCGGCCACGATGAGTGGCGCATGGTTCGGTAGCATCACACCGCCCGCGCCTAAGCTAATCGACGACGTGTGGGAACCCACGTACGCAATAAGCACGGCCGGCTGTGACGAGGCGATCGTCGTCATATTGTGGTGCTCGGCGTACCAGATGCGGTCGAAGCCCAGCTCCTCGGCGTGTTGGGCGAAACGCACGGAGCGCTCAAACGCGGCGCGCGGGCGCTCGCCCGGATAGATGGTGGCAAAGTCAATGAGCGAATACTTCATGCTCACTAGCCTACCTATCAACCCCCAGTATCACATGGTCTACCGGCTCGCCGACAATCGGTTCCCACAGGCTCGACTCGTCGCCCGAAGAGTAGAAGATGACACCCGCGTAGCGATCCCGGCGGAAGGATTCGAAGCTCGCCGCCTCCGCATCGTCCGGGGAGAGACTGAACTCGCGCAACTCCAACCCGCCCGTGCCCTCCTGGAGCACCTCGGCGAGGCTGCGGAACTCCACCCGGAACTCGTGCGGGGTGGCCAGCGTAAAGATGACATCCTCTGGGTTGACTGCGGTGGAGCTTTCCGGCAACGTGTACGCCGTCTGGTTGTACCAGCCTGCGGGGATCATCACCTTCCATACCGGGTCGGTTCCCTGGAAATGCGCGAAACACGTGGGACGATCTCGGTAACGCGCCAGCGCCTCCCGCTGTAGCCTGGGAAAGTCCGCGAGAGTCCCATGCCGTCCGGAGGCGTACATGCACGTCACCTCCGCGGGCTGAAACCTCCGCGAGATGCCCAAGTCCAGGAAGAAAACTTCCTCCATGCTGGGGATTTCAAGATCTTCCCCGTCGCGTGGGTCGAACCCCTCAGTGCAGTCATTTATTCCCGCGACACTGGTGGCGGGCGTCCTCACATACACGTATTGGGGGTCAACGGAAATCATGACATAAACCATAGACCATAGCCTGGGAAAAGTTACATTTTTGCGCTCCCAAGCGATGCTCTGGGTATGAGAAGAGTAGCACTCCTTACCGCGTTGGCCGTGGGACTCGCACCCGTGCCCGCCATCGCCGATGCACCTAACCCCATCACGGAGCTCCGGTTGGACATGTGCGAGAACAAAAACCCGCACTTCAACGGCGTTTTCTTGCGTGATGCCGTCCATGCTGCCGGCTTTAGTAGCTGTGCTGATTACGCCCGCGTTCGCAGCTCCGAGGAGCTGGATCGTCTTGCGTCTCACGCCCTAGACGGAAAGACCACCGCCGACACGACCACCGCCGGCACGACCACCCTTATCGCCCGTGGTGAGTCCTCCGCCACGGCTTTCGGCACAACGTGGTCGCTGGCGCAGCTGCCCGGGCTGGAGCACGCCAAGGGCTACTCCACAACGTCCACTTCGCAGTTGCATGACCTCTTGGATCCGGAGCTCACCACGTGGGGCATCGCCTCCGATGCGCGTGGCACAGCGGCCGTTGCCAAGGGCCAGGGCGCGACCCCGAAGGAGGAGTCCGAAACGCGCACGGTGCTCCTTTCTCTCCTGGGCGTTGCAGGTGCCCTGGGCACATTATTCTTCTTGGTGAAGGCAGTAATCGACTTCGTGGAGCAGAACCTGCACATCCAGATCCTGCCCCGGTAAGCGGAGCAACGAAAAATCCCCCGGCGCGAGGCCGGGGGATATTTTTCATCGGGGTGGATGACGGGGCTCGAACCCGCGACACCCAGGATCACAACCTGGTGCTCTACCAGCTGAACTACATCCACCATTACCGCCCATTGGGCAGCGAGGGATATAGTACCTCACACCCCGCTATAACATCAAAACGCCAGGTAAGCAGCGTAACGGGCGGTGGTCTCCTGGGCTGCCTTCTCCGTGTCACCGGGTTCGTCGCGCAGGAAACAACGGCGGTAGTAGTCGAGCTCCTTGATGGACTCCACAATATCGGCAAGCGCCCGGTGGGCGAGTCCCTTCTCCGGTTGGTGCGAGTAGATGGTGGGCATCCACTTGCGTGCCAGCACCTTGAGGGAGGAGACGTCGATCATCCGGTAGTGGAGGCGCTGATCCAGGTCCGGCATGTATTCGCGGATGAAGCTGCGATCGGTGGCAATGGAGTTGCCCGCAAGCGGCGGTTGTCCGTCGCAGTGCTCATCGATGTAGGCGATGATCTGTTTTTCCGCCTCCGCGCAGCTCAGGGGGGATTCCCGGATTTCGTCGATGAGCCCGTTCGAGGTGTGCATCTTGGTCACAACCTCGTCCATTTCCTTCAGCTCGTCCTCTGTTGCGTGGATGACGAGGTCCAGGCCGTCTCCGAGGATTGTCAGATCATTGTCGGTGATGTGTACCGCCGCCTCGACAATGACGTGGCGCTTGGGATCGAGGCCCGTCATCTCCAGGTCGATCCATACGATGCGATTGTCTTTGTTACTCATAACGCTTTCAACCTTAGGCCATCTTGGCGTAGAACCAGCCCATGACCGGGGACAGAAGGCCCCTCGGTGCGACGAGGCTGACGGCGTTCATGGCCTTGCTCAGCGGGCCGGGCACCACGCGGCGCTTGTTTTTCGCTAACGCCTCGAGGGATTCCCTCGCGCAGGACTCGTACGTCGTCCACAGGAAGTCGGGGACGACCTTGTCCACGATGGACTGCTCCTCCTCGGGGATCGTCGCCTCGCGCACGGGGCCGGGGGCCAGGAGCGTGCAGGCCACGCCGGTGCCCTTCAGCTCGTAGTGGAGGGATTCGGTGAAGGTGTTCACGCCCGCCTTGGTGAACACGTAGGTGGCGTTGTTCGGGATCGGCATGTTCCCAGCCGCGGATCCCACATTGAGGATCGCGCCCTCGCCACGCCCGAGCATTCCCGGCAGGACCGCACGCGTCAGCTCGAACACGGCCGTGGCGTTGAGCTCGAACTGCTTGGTCTCGTAGCCCCAGTCCTGGTCCATGAAATTGCCAAAGGAGGCGATGCCGGCGGAGTTAATGATGATGTTGATCTCACGCTCGCGGATCTCGCTGATGAGCTCCGCGCGCTGCGCTTCGTCCGCCAGATCGACAGCCCGCACCTCGCACTCGGTGGGCAGCTCACGGGCTAATTCTTCCAGTACTTCCTCTCTCCGTGCGACGAGGATCAGGTTGTGGCCGCGCTGGGCGAGCTCGCGCGCGATAGCGCGGCCAATGCCTTGGCTGGCGCCCGTGACCAGGGCGCGGGCGGTGGGGCTGGGGGAGGGGAGAGCTGTGTGCGTTGTCATGGTTCCAGCTTACAGTGGCGCGTTGTACTCTAGGACGTATGACAACCTCAGCTTTTCACGCCGCGACCATCGTCGATGGAACCATCGGCGGGACCCACACAGATGCCTACCTGGTGGTGCGCGATGCCACCGTCGTCGGCATCGCCAACGAGGCACCGCAGGGCAGCGAGATCACCGAGTGCGGGGATGCCGTCATCACCCCGGGCTATATCGATATCCACTGCCACGGCGCCAACGCCACCTCCTACGACGTGGGTGCCTCTGAGTTTGCCGCAGTGAAGGAGGGGCACCTCTCCCACGGCACCACCCGCGGCGTGATGAGCTTCGTCACCGCCTCCGTGCCCCGCCTGGTTGAGCTCCTCCATGGTGCACGCGAGATCACCGACCCGTGGCTCCTCGGTGTTCACCCGGAGGGCCCATTCCTCGCCGAGTCCCGCAAGGGGGCCCACGATGCCGCGCTGCTCATCGATCCGGAACCCGCCGTGGTCTCCACGCTTCTCGACGCCGCAGACGGCCTGATTCGCCAAATCACCATTGCCCCCGAGCGCGCCCACGGGCTCGACGCCATCGCCACCTTCGCCGAGAACGGTGCCGTCCCCGCCGTCGGCCACACCGAATGCGACTATGACACCGCCCGCGAGGCCTTCGACCGCGGCGCCCGCATCCTCACGCACGCCTTCAACGCGATGCCGTCGATCCATCACCGCGCGCCGGGGCCTGTCATTGCGGCGCTGCGTGACCCGCGGGTGTGGATCGAGGTCATCAACGACGGTGTCCACGTCCATCCCGCCGTCGTGCGCAGCCTCTTCGAGGAGGCCGCCGAGCGAATGGTCCTCGTCACCGATGCGATGGCCGCCACGAATTCCCCCGACGGTCACTACCTCCTCGGTGAGCTCGACGTCGAGGTGAAAGACTCCATTGCCCGGCTTGTCGACGGCGGAAACATCGCCGGTTCTACCCTCACCATGGATCGCGCCGTCGCCCGCGCCATCACCGAGGTCGGGGTCCCCCCGGATGTCGCCGTCGCTGCCGCCACCTCCCACCCGGCAGCCGCCATCAACCTCGAGGATTCCTACGGCCGCCTGGAAGCAGGCTTCCCTGCCGACTTCCTCGTCCTCGACCCGGAGACCTACCTCCCCACGCAGATTCACACGAGCTTCTAGGCGCTGCGCCACTGGCTGGCTGGGAACGCGCCCCGCAGGTGCCACACCCTGGCCAGCTCGGTCAACCAGATCCTCGACACAAACGACTCATTCGTCACTCGGAGGGGGATAACCCCCTCCGAGATGAGCCTGCGTTCTCGATCGCGTTCCTTATTGATCGCTCGATACGGATCACCCCCGTAGATTCCCCTGGTCTTGTCCCTGCCGTCGTACTCGATGGCGATCGATCGCTCCGGGTAAAAGAAGTCAACCCTGCCGATAAAGCCCCATGTACGTCTACTATTTCCACCTGTTACTTGGGCGGTCGGAATCCGTTTTCCCACAGCGTCACTCTCACATCGCTTTCCCGTGGACTCTCTGCACGGCCGTTGATCAGTTTCAGCGCGTGGCGTGCCTTTTCTGCCCCGCTTCTGTGCCCCGGCAGTCGCATGCAGCGCCCAATATCCGCCTGTGTGGCCCGCCCTTCTCGCACCACCTCGTCGCCCACGCGGATAGCTTCCCCGGCGCTGTGCCAGCGCGCGTTGTCTACCACCGTCATGGCCGGGGAGGTGATCCTCACCTCGTGCCCAAAGATAGTGGCGACAACAACGTCATCTGGTGGCAGCCTGCGCAGGACGAGCCCGTCTCGCCTGCCGTGCCCCATGATCTCGACCGGGCAGTTCCCGTTGAACAGGACGGGGAGTTTCAGCAGGCAGCCCGCCGAGCGGCGGGCAAGAGTTCGTCCTTCGATTCCGCAGGCCAGGCTCCTCAACCAAAACCTCGTGCGGAACGGATGATCCGAATAATCGGTCGTGGGCTAGTACACGCCCCTGGCCAGCTTCGTGAGCACCCGTTCCCTGTGGAGCTTGTAAATGGACTTCTTCTGGTGAGTGGTCAGCGACTGCACACAAATGAGATTTTCCCCCGGTTGCATGCCCCGAATTATGGCATGGGCATGACAAGCGCGCCAGCGCACCTCCAATACTCGGCCGAGTGTACGATACGCACGTGCATCGCCCCAGGTGGGCGCGAGCGGCAAAACAAATTCGGCCGAGTTTTGGAGATCTCCCCGCCTAGCCTCCTATACCCGCTGCCACTCGGGCTTGTTCTCGTAGGCGAAGCGGTAGTACGAGGCGTACGTCAGAAGGGATGCGGCCTCCTCGTCGATGATGACGGTGGCCGTGGGGTGCAGCTGGAGCGCCGAGCCGGTGCACACCGCAGACACGGGCCCTTCCACCACGCCCTTGATAGCCTCGGCTTTGCCCTTTCCGCTTGCTAAAAGCACCAGGTGGCGAGCCTCCAGGATGGTGCCCACGCCCTGGGTGACGCAGTGGTGTGGGACCTGGTCGATGTCATCGTCAAAGAAGCGGGCGTTATCCTTTCGGGTCTGCTCCATGAGGGATTTCAGCCGCGTCCGCGATGCCAATGATGATCCGGGCTCGTTGAAGGCGATGTGGCCGTCGGTGCCCACACCGAGGATCTGCAGGTCGATTCCGCCGGCCGTGTGGATGGCTTCCTCATAGGCCGCGCACGCTGCCTCCATATCCTCAGCGGCGCCGTCGGGGCCGAAAACACTGGTGGAGGGGATATCAGTGGGTTCAACAAAGTGCCGTTCGATGAACGTGCGGTAGCGCTCAGGGTGGTCCGCAGGGAGTCCGACATACTCGTCCAGCATGAAGGCGCGCGCCCGGGAAAGGGATAGCTTGCCTGCGGCAACACGTTTCCCAAGCTCCTCATAGAGTCCGAGCGGGCTGGAGCCGGTGGCCACGCCGAGAACGGCAGCGGGCTTTGTGGAGATCAGACTTTCGACGTAGTCGGCGGCGATGGGTCCGATGTGGTCTGGGTGTGAGCAAATAACGACTTCCATGTTCCGTCCTTGTGGTAGGAATCTGATACTCTTATGATGTCTGATGTTAGCTGTTTTTACAAGTAAAAGGAACAAAATGGCAACAGTAATTGGGCTGGACATCGGCGGCACGAAGATCGCGGCCGCCAGGGTGACCGACGGCGTAGCCGAGAACATCATCACCACCCCGACCCCCGCCACACAGGGGCCGGAGAAAATCTTCGATGCCGCAGCAGGCCTTGCTGCCCAGCTGGGTCACGGCCCCATCGGGGTCTCCTCCGCCGGTCTCATCGATCCGTTTAAAGGGACGGTGCAGTTCGCTACAAGCCAGCTCACCGGCTGGAAGGGGACAGACGTCGCCGGGGGGCTTTCGGCCCGGCTCGGGGCTGAGGTCTCCGTGCTTAACGACGTCCAGGCGCACGCCCTTGGCGAATACCTCCACGGAGTGGGGCGAGGGCACGAGTCCATGCTGCTCGTCGCGCCGGGCACCGGTATCGGCGGTGGCGTGATCCTCAACGGGCGGCTCCTGCTCGGTGCTCACTTCGCGGCAGGCCACGTCGGCCACGTTGATTCCCACGGCGCCGAAGGCGTCGCCTGCACGTGCGGGAGGGATGGCCACGCGGAGGCGATAGCAAGCGGTTTCGGCATCGAGCGGGCCTACGAGGAACGGGTGGGGACGCACCTTACCGGAAGGGATATCTCGCAGGAGGATAGCGCCGTAGCGCGGGAGATTCTCGCCACTGCTGGGCGCACCTTCGGGCGACTCATCGGCGGGCTCGTCAACGTCTTCGATCCGGGGCTCGTGGTCACGGCGGGATCTGTCATGAAGGCGGGGAAGGTCTGGGAACAGGCGTTTAGGGAGGGCTTCGACGCGTCGTGCATGGAGCTGTTGCAGGACACGCCCATTGTCAGTGGAACGTTGGAAAACGCGGCACTCGTCGGAGCTGCCGCGTGGGTTAGCGAAAGGAAAAATTATGAAGTTCAGTGATCTGCAGGGCAAGCTCGTCGTCTCCTGCCAGGCGTACCCAGGGGAGCCGATGCGGCACCCGGACACGATGGCGCAGGTGGCGGAGGCTGTGGTTGAGGGAGGAGCCGCAGGCGTTCGTCTGCAAGGACTGGAGGACATTAAGGAGGCGCGCACGCGAGTCGACGTCCCCATCATCGGTCTGGTGAAAGAGGGCTACGAGGGCGTGTACATCACCCCCACGCTGGAGCTGTGTATCGCCGTCGCCGATGCCGGCGCGGACGTGGTCGCGCTCGACGCGACGACGCGGCCCCGCCCCGATGGCCTCACCTTCCCGGAGACCGTGCGCAAGCTGCGTGAGGCGCGTCCAGACGTGCTCATCATGGCCGATTGCGACTGCATGGAATCCGCACGTCAGGCGGTGGACGCAGGCGTCGATGTCATTTCCACTACCCTGGCGGGCTACACGGAGGCGCGGCCGAAGACGGAGGGGCCGGACCTCGAGCTGCTGCGTGAGATGCACGACACCTACCCCGACGTTCCGCTTATCTGTGAGGGCCGGATCCACTCGGGCGCGGATGCGAAAGCGGCGCTCGACGCCGGTGCGGACACCATCGTGGTGGGCACCGCGATCACTCACCCGACCTCGATTACGTCCTGGTTCGTGGAGGCGATTAGCTAATCTCTAGCCCACGCGCCTTGTTGCGTGCCTCGTCGAGGTTGCGCAGCAGGGGCGCGTAATGGGAGAACACAGCTTCCTTGTACTTCTCCAGGTTCCCCTCCTCGGCGGCGGCGAGGATATCGCCGTGGGCGGAGGCGGTGAGGAGGATGTCCTTCGCCGTGGCGACTTGCAGCATCGGCTGGATGGCCGTGTGCACGTCCCAGAATGCTTCGGTGAGCTGGCGGAACAGCTGGTTATCGAGGGGGCTCAACAGTTTGGTGTGGAAGTACTTGTCCTCTTCGGGGAAGGAGTCTCCGCGGGCGGCGATTTCCTCCATCTTCTCTACCACCTTGTGGAGGGCAGCCGAGCGCTTGCCTTTCCAGGCGCGAACGACGGCGGGGGCAAAGGCAAGGTCGAGGGCCTGGCGCACCTCGACAATTTCGATGAGGACGCGGTAGTCGGATCCCGGGTTCAGGAGGCCGCGGAAGACGAGGAGTTCCACCATGGGTTCCATGGAGGCGTTGGCGACAAAGGTGCCGTAGCCGTGCCGGACCTCGACGATGTCCAGCGCCGTGAGGTTGGAGATCGCCTCGCGCACGCTCGAGCGGGATACCCCCAGGTCCTCACAGATGGAGGCCTCGGTGGGGAGCGGATCGCCGGGCTGCAGGTTGTTCTGCAAGATGTAGTCCTTGATGGCGGCCATGGTCTCATAGCTCCGCCCGTGCTTGCGCGTGGGGGAGTGCGTGAGCTTTCTGTCTGCCCCGCCTGTCATGGGACGGAGGGAGGGTCTGTCCTTCGGTGACTTGGACGTTTTCGCCATGGTTTTCTCCTGTCTCAAAAAAGTGCCTACATCATACTATAGGCCATGTCCTTATCTGATGTCGGGCAATGGGGTGAACTTGGTCATATGCGGGTGTGACGAACGAACTACCCCCGAACTCTAGAAACTTCTTGTGTTTAGATGTCTGACATCTTATGCTGGGTATAACCATCCGAACAGACCGGACAGATTCCGGCCTGATACAGAGAGGTCACTATGAAGAATCTCAAGAAGGGTGTCGTGGCAGTCGTTGCCTCACTGGCCCTTACGCTGACCGCCTGTGGCGGTTCCTCTGAAACTTCCTCATCTGCCGCCGGCGGGGACACCGCCACATCTGCCCAGGGTGGAGAAATTAACCTGGGCGTGGCGTACGAGACCACCAACTATGACCCGTCGAGCACCTCCTCGGCGCTGGCTATGGGCACCAACTGGCACGTGGTGGAGGGCCTGTACGAGCTCAACATGAGCGACTACAGCACCCGCAACGCGCTGGCCAAGGATGCCCCTGTCAAGATCAGCGACACCGAGTACGAGGTCACCCTGCGTGACGGCGCGAAGTTCTCCGACGGCACGCCCGTCACCTCCGCTGATGTTGTGGAGTCCTTCAAGCGCGCTGCCGCAGAGGGCAACATTTACGCCTCCTTCCTGGACTTCATCGATTCCGTGGAGGCCAAGGACGATACTACGGTGACGATTAAGCTGAAGACCCCCTTCTCGCTCGTCGAAAAGCGTCTGGCCACGGTGAAGATCATCCCAGCAGCCTCCACCAAGGACGAGATGACGTCGATGCCGATCGGCTCCGGCCCGTGGAAGTACGAGTCCATCACGGATTCCAAGATCACCGCCGTGCCCAACGAGCACTACAACGGTGACGAGAAGTACGCGGCCAAGGCGGACAAGATGGTCTGGGACGTGATCAAGGACGACACCGCCCGCACCACCGCCGCCCAGTCCGGCACCATCGACATCATGGAGGCCGTCCCCGCGGACAATGCCCAGATGCTCGAGGCAGCGGGCATGAAGGTGGACGAGGTCGACGGCTTTAACCTTCCGTTCCTCCTCTTCAACACATCCAAGGCTCCGTTCGATAACGCCAAGGTCCGCCAGGCCTTCCTCTACGCCGTGGACACCGACAAGCTCATCCAGAACAATATGAGCGGCAAGGCCAAGGCGGCCACGAGCTTCCTGCCGGAGAGCCATCCGAACTACCACAAGGCAGCCAACCAGTTCACCCACGACCCAGAGAAGGCCAAGGCGCTCCTCGAGGAAGCGGGTGTGAAGGACCTGTCCGTCACCCTGCTCACCACCGACCACCCGTGGATCTCTGATCTCGCACCGCAGATCAAGTCCGATCTCGAGGCCGTGGGCATTGCCACCTCCATCCAGTCCGAGGCATCCGCGTCCCTGTACGCCAACAACCTCGACGTGGAGAACCCGACCTTCGACCTGGCGCTGGCGCCCGGCGATCCGTCCGTGTTCGGCAATGACCCGGCACTGCTCATCAACTGGTGGTACGGCGACAACGTCTGGACCAAGCAGCGCACCTTCTGGCAGAAGTCCGACCCGGCAAAGTTCGCCGAGCTGAAGGCACTCATGGATGAGTCCACCCAGCTTGAGGGCGAGGCCCAGCAGGCCAAGTGGAACGACGCAATGGATCTCATCTCTGAAGAGGTTCCGCTGTACCCGCTGTTCCACCGCACCATGATCACCGGTTACAACGCAGACAAGTTGAACGGCTTCGCGCCGATCGGCACCACGGGCCTGTGGGCCCTGGGTGTTTCCACCAAGTAGTAACCACGAAGCGCCGCTTGTGACAGAAACGGGCGGCGCTTTTTGTGTAAAGGAGAACACAGGTGAACACACTTATCCGCCTCATCGGGAGGCGACTTGTGGCCCTGCCGCTCATGATCCTGGGCGTCACCTTCCTCGTCTTCGTGCTCATGAGTCTCTCGCCGATCGACCCGGCGTACTCGGCACTGGGGGAGAACGCGACGCCGGCGGCGTTAGAGGCCTACCGTGAAAACCACGGGCTCAATGATCCGTGGATCGTCCAATTCGGCAGCTACGTGGCTGGCCTCTTGCAGGGTGACCTCGGCACCTACGGTGTCGGCGAGGATTCCGTTTCCGCCAAGGTCTTCACCGCCCTCCCCATTACGATGCAACTGACCTTCATCGGCCTGTTCATCGCTATCATCTTTTCCTTCCCGCTCGGTGTCCTGGCCGCCCTCTACCGCGACCGCTGGCCCGACCAGGTGATCCGCATCGTCTCGATTGCCTGCCTGGCTACCCCGAGCTTCTGGCTCGCCATCCTGCTCATCCTCGTATTCATGGGCAAGCTGCCGGTCGCCGGCGCATTGCCCGCGTTCGGCGATGACCCGGCTGGCTGGTTCCAACGCATGCTCCTGCCCTCGTTTGCCCTGGCTGTGCCCGTCATCGGCCAGATGACCCGCATCGTGCGCACCTCGATGGTGGAGGAGCTGGATAACGACTACGTCCGTACGGCGCTCGGCGCCGGCATCCCCAAGCACATCGTTGTCAGCCGAAACGTGCTGCGCAACGCGCTGATCACCCCGGTGACGGTGCTGGGTCTGCGCGTCGGCTACCTCATGGGTGGCGCCGTCGTCATCGAGATCATCTTCAACCTGCCGGGCATGGGCCGCGTGCTCATCGACGGCATCACGCAGAACTGGGTCACCGTGGTCCAGGGAGCAACCCTTGTGGTCGCCATCGCGTTCATCATCGTGAACATCGTGGTCGACCTGCTCTACATCCTCATCAACCCGAGGATCAGGACGGTGTAGTGAAATGACAAAGCTGGAAAAAGTTACCGCCCCGGGCGTCAAGTTCCAGGGCCTCAAACGGATGAGCACAGGTTCCAAGATTGCGTTGGTGATCCTCGCCCTCATCGCGCTGTCCGCGATTTTTGCGCCGCTTCTCGCGCCGCACGACCCCACGGCCATCGATATGAAGGGTCAGCCGCCGTCGAGTGAGTTCTGGTTCGGCACCGACAACCTCGGCCGCGATGTGTTCAGCCGCCTCCTCTACGGTGGCCGCTACTCGCTCACCGTGGGGCTTGCCGCGACGGGACTTGCCCTGCTAGCCGGGGCGATCTTCGGCTCCATCGCCGCAGTGTCCGGCAAGGTGGTGTCCGAGATCATCATGCGCATCATGGACATCATCATGTCGATCCCCGGCATCGCACTGGCCGCCGTGGCCGTCGTGGTGTTCAAGAACCCCGAGCACCCGGAAAAGATGCTGGGTGTCATCATTGCCGCCATCGGCTTCGTGTACATTCCGCAGCTCACCCGCATCGTACGGGCAAACGTGTTGAGCGAGTACGGCGAGGATTACGTCAACGCCGTTGTCGTCTCCGGTGCCCGCGCGCCGTGGATTTTGACCAAGCACGTGGCGCGCAACACCGCGGCCCCCGTGCTCGTGTTCGCCACGGTGCTCGTCGCCGACGCGATCATCCTCGAGGCCTCGCTGACCTTCATCGGCGCCGGTCTGCAGGAGCCGACCCCCACATGGGGCAATATTCTCAGTTCCGCGCAGCAGGGCGTGCTGCGCGGCGAGTGGTGGCAGGCGCTGTTCCCGGGCCTGGCCATCATGATCACCGTGCTGTGCCTCAACATTTTGAGCGAGGGCATCACCGACGCGATGGTCGCGGCCCCCACCGGCCCCGTCGTCGCCGAGCACCGCGAAGAAGATCAGCTGCTCACGGACCCCGTCAAGGCATACGCCACGCAGCACGATGCTCTCGTCGCCCGCCTGGACCGGCTCGCCGAGGTGGAATCGCAGCGCACCGACCGCTACGCGCCGGAGCCCGGTACCACGCCGCTGCTGGAGGTGAAGGACCTGTGCATCCGCTTCCCGCGCCACGGCGATGTGAATGTGGTTGACCACGTGAGCTTCTCCGTTGCCGCTGGTGAGACGATGGGTCTTGTCGGTGAGTCGGGATGTGGCAAGTCGATTACCGCCTTCGCTATCATGGGTCTCCTCGATCCCAAAGCTGAGATCAGCGGCGAGGTCTATTACAAGGGCGAGGACCTCCTACAGATGGACGTCGACAAGCGCCGTGGACTCCTCGGCCACGAGATGGCGATGATCTACCAGGATGCCCTGTCCGCGTTGAACCCCTCGATGCTCATCAAGTCCCAGATGGCGCAGCTCACCAAGCGCGGGGGCATGCGTAGCGCCGAGGAGCTCCTCGAGCTTGTGGGGCTCGATCCCAAGCGGACGCTGGAGAGCTACCCGCATGAACTGTCCGGCGGCCAGCGCCAGCGCGTCCTCATCGCGATGGCGTTGACTCGCGACCCGAACCTCATCATCGCCGACGAGCCGACGACGGCCCTCGACGTGACGGTGCAGAAGCAGGTCATCGAGCTCATCAAGAACCTGCAGGAAAAGCTCGGATTCGCGATGGTGTTCGTGTCCCACGACCTGGCCCTGGTGGCCGAGGTGGCCTACTCCATCACGGTGATGTACGCCGGGCAGGTCATCGAGCAGGCCTCCACCCGCGAGCTGCTCACCGACCCCCAGCACGAGTACACCCGCGGCCTGCTCGGCGCGGTGCTGTCCATCGAGGCCGGCTCCGGTCGCCTGCACCAGGTGCCGGGCACCGTCCCGAGCCCGCAGGACTTCCCCGTGGGCGACCGGTTCGCGCCGCGCTCCTCGCACCCCTCGGTGGGGCTTACCACCCCGCGGGTCATGCGCACGGTCCCCGGTACGTACCACGTCTACGCCGATCTTCCGGACGAGCTCCAGTGGGCCGCGCAGGAGGAACGCGCCGGCAGGCTCACCCCCGGGCTTACCGACGAAGACTATGCCGAGCTTGGCAAGAAACATGAGGTGACCAAATGAGTACCACGCCGATCATCCAACTCGATGACATCAAGGTTCACTTCCGCAGCCGCACTGGCCCGCTCCTCCACCCGAACATCGTCAAGGCCGTCGACGGCGTGAGCCTCACGCTCATGCCCGGCGAAACAATCGGCATCGTCGGCGAATCCGGCTGCGGCAAATCCACCACCGCCAACGTCATGTGTGGCCTGCAAAAGCCCACGAGCGGCACGGTGTATTTCCGCGGCGAGGACGTGACCAAGCGCACCGCCAAAAACCGCAAGAAGATAGGGCGCGTGGTCTCCGTCGTGTTCCAGGACCCGTCCACCGCGCTGAATGCGCGCATGACGGTTCGGGACCAGCTGAAAGACCCCCTCAACGTGCACAACGTGGGGGAGAAGTCCGAGCGTGACGGCGAGGTAGAAGAGCTCATCGCGCTGGTGGGCCTGCCGCACTCGACGCTCGACGCCCTGCCTGGCCAGCTGTCCGGCGGGCAGCGGCAGCGCGTGGCCATCGCCCGCGCGCTGGCGCTCAATCCCGACGCGATCATCGCCGACGAGCCGACCTCGGCCCTCGATGTCTCGGTTCGTGCCCAGATCTTGAACCTGCTTACGGATCTCAAGAACAAACTGGGCCTGTCCATGGTGTTCATCTCCCACGATATCCAGACCGTGCGCTACGTCTCGAACCGGATCATCGTCATGAACCATGGCCACATCATCGAGGAAGGTCCCGCTAGAGAGATCTTCTCCAACCCGAAGGACGACTACACGCGCACCCTCCTCGGCGCCGCGCCGTCTCTCCTTCACCCCGACATGACAAAGATAGAAAGTTAAGTACCCTCCCATGACTGATTTCCATGGAGTCATTCCCCCCGTCGTCATCGCCCGTCACGACGACGGCAGCTTCGACGAGGAATCAACCACCAAAAACCTCACCCGGCTCATCGATGCCGGCGTCAACGGCCTGTTCATCCTGGGCAGCTCCGGCGAGGGTGCATTCGTCACCGATGCCGAGCGCGACCAGGTGGTGAAAAATGCGATCAGTGTGGCCGCCGGTCGCGTGCCCGTCCTCGTCGGCTGCATCGACACGCAGACGAGCCGCGTCATTGAACACATCAAGCATGCCGAGGCCTGCGGCGCCGACGGTATCGTCGCCACGGCGCCGTTCTACGCCCTGGGGGGGCTTGCCCAGGTGGAGCGCCACTTCCGCTGCCTGGCACAGGCAACCACGCTGCCGATCTTCGCCTACGACATCCCCGTGTGCGTCCACGTCAAGCTCCCCCCGGAGCTCCTGGTCAGGCTCGGCCGCGACGGCGTGCTCGCCGGTGTGAAGGATTCCTCCGGCGACGATGTTTCCTTCCGTTTCCTGTCCCTTCTCAATGAGGAGGCGGGCCACCCGCTGAAGCTGTTCACCGGCCACGAGGTCGTCGTCGACGGCGCGTACCTCTCCGGCGCCGACGGCTCCGTCCCGGGGCTGGGCAATATCGACCCGTGGGGCTACGTCCGCCAGTGGAAGGCCTTCACCGAGGGCGACTGGGAGACCGTGAAGAAGGAGCAGGACCGGTTGGCGCGCCTCATGCGCATCACGTCGGTCGCCCACTCGGTCACCGGTTTCGGTGCCGGTGTCGGGGCCTTCAAGCAGGCCCTCAAGCTGCAGGGGATCTTCGCTTCCGCGCGCATGCCGGAGCCGGTCCCACAGCTTGTCGACGACGAGGTAACGTCCATCCGGGCGATCCTCGACGCCGAGGGAGTGCTGTAAAAGATGTACATTGACCCGGACATCGCCTCTTGGCTGGATTCCCTCGTGCCCCTGGATATCGCCGATCTCCCCGCCGCCCGGCAGGCCTCTGCGAAAAACCAGCAGGGTGCCGCTTTCCCCGGCACCCACGACGGCAGGATGAAGGTCATGGGAGACGGCTCCCGGGTCATTTTTAACATCCACGGCGGCGGCTTCGTCCTCGGCTCCACCTCCGGCGATGACCCGGAAAACGCGCTCTTGGTGGACGAACTCGGCGTCACCGTCGTCTCCCCGGAATACGGCCTCGCCCCCGAGAACCCGTATCCGGGACCCGTCGCCGAATGCTGCGAGGCGCTCGAATACATCGTCCGGCAGCTCGACCCGCACCCACTCATCATGGGGCACTCTGCTGGCGGTGGGCTGGCGGCGATGGTCACCCAGTGGGCGCTGGAACAGGGGATTGCCCCCGCCGCGCAGGTGCTCATCGAGCCGGAGCTTGACCCGGCGTGCGCGTCGGAAAGCATGCGAACCTACGCCGCAGGCCCCGTGTGGACGGATGCCAACGGCCGCCTCTCATGGGACTACCTGCTTAACGGGAAGGAGCTTACGATTCCGGCGCGCTCAGCCCCTGCCACCTACGCCATCGTGAACCAATCCGATCCGCTTCGCGATGAGGGGCTCCGCTACGCCCTGGCCCTGGCCGATGCCGGCACTCCCGTCACCATCAAAATGTATCCGGGCACCGTCCACGGATCCATGAGCTGCATGGGGGCGGGCGTGACCGCCCACGCTTACGAGGAGCTTCTCGCCTTTATCCGGCGGGTTCTGCAGTAGAGCGAAAATACAATTCAGCCGACATGTTCACCATGTCGGCTGAATTGTGTAAGAAGGTTTTCTAGAGACGAGGGGCGGGAACCGTGCTATTGTCTGTGCCATCTAGATCGTCAATCTCGTCCTGGAAGACGGGGGAGGTGTTAGCGGCGTGATCGAGGATGAACTTCGAGCCGAGGATGATGATGCACACGGCCGTGATCGTGAAGGTGGGGACGGAGAAGAGCGCATCCATAAAATCCCACCCGTACGCCATGAGGATGGCGAGCATACCGAATGCCCAGCAGCCGACGATTGTCAGCGAGCAAACGGTTTCTGTGCTCTTCCATGTCATGCTTTAAGGATATGTTAAGAAACGTCTCAACTTGCAGCAGATGGTCTAATCGACCCTCGTTTGGGGGTATGTCCACAGTCCGGAATGAAAGAAACGTGCACCAGCGGGGCCGGGACGTTTTTCTCTACACTGGGCACCATGAGGTCACCACTTTTTGAACAGTCCAACATGGAAAACGAGACGCGTGAGCGCTGGACCATGCAGTCAAAGAAGATGCTCAGGGTTGTCGTCACGGAGGATAACCCCGTGATCGCCACGGCCGGCGCGATGGTCGCCTACCAGGGACGCGTGAAGTTCAACCACCAGTCCTCCGGCTCCCTGGGGAAGTTCTTCAAGAAGCATCTCACCGGCGAAGACACCCCCATGATGCGGGTAACCGGTGACGGGGAAGTGTTCTTCGCCCGCGATGCCGCCAACGTCTTCCTTATGGAACTCGAGGGGGGAAACGACGGCCTGTCCGTCAACTCAAGCTCGCTCCTGGCCTACGACCCGACCCTCGACGACGACATCCGCAGGCTTCGTGGGGCGGGCTCCCTCCTCAGTGGAGCCGGCCTGTTCAACGTCAACCTCACAGGCCGTGGCATGGTAGCGCTGTGCTCGAAGGGCACACCCCTGGTGCTGGACTGCTCGCAGCAGGACACATTCGTTGACCCGCAGGCTGCTGTCTGCTGGTCGGCGAACCTTGCTCCGGAGATCACCACGGACATCAACCTCAACACGTTCATCGGCCGGGGTTCCGGCGAAGCGTTCCAGATGCGCTTCTCCGGCCCGGGCTTTGTCGTCGTGCAGCCATCCGAGGGGATCGGCACCCCCGTCCTGAAGGCAGAATAAATCGGGTAGCCGGCTACCCATAGCCGGGGGAGCCGGCTACCCGGGTGGGAGAATCGCCGAACTACAGCCGGGCCTCTGCGGCGGTGAGGGTAAAACTGTGGGCGCCGGTGCCGCAGATGACGCGGTCGGGATCGACCTTGCAGTAGTTGTCACCCACCTGCACGCGCCGCCCCTCGGTGAGCCGCAGGTTGCCCCGGGCGGTGGCATCGAGGTGTGTCCACCCAATGCCGTCGGCGGTGGACACAAGTGCGTTGAGGTCTCCCGCAGCATCGGGGTGAACAGGGGTTTTCACTGGCGCGTCAGCCCGGCAGGCTGCACCGTCAGCGGTGACCTGGCATAGCGCGCGGGCATCCGGCCCGACCTGGGCGAGGAATCCCGGGCCGAAGACGGCGGCATCGACGTTGGCGTAGCCGTCATCGTGGGCGACGGCGAACGCGTCCTGGGGGAGAATATGGGAGGCGGCCTCGTAGGCGTCCCCGCACACCGGGGCACCCGTTGCCACGCAGGCGGAGGTGAGAAAAGAGACAATTGTTCCGAGAATACTCATGGCGACCAGCGTAACGGAAGTGGTTCCCGCGATGCGTAGGGCATCTTCTAAAAAGGAAAGGCAACAGGGCCGGAAAGAACAGGGCCGGAAAGAACAGGGCCGGAAAACGGGGACCGGAAAACGGGGACCGGAAAACGGGGACGGGAAGAACGGAACGGAAAGAAACGAGGCGGGGAAAGAAAAAGGCGTGAGGTCTGCGGATGTGCCACAGAACTCACGCCGGATATTGCATATTGTGTGCAATTTATTGCGCCCCAGACAGGCAAACACGAGCCGATTATTGCTCCACGCATCTGGGATCAAGTGCAATACGAGCTCGCCACCAGGCATGGCAACATATCGTCAGCGAAAGTCGGCTTGTTCTCCACCCGGCTCAAATGTGCTCGGTGTGGGGTGTGGTATGGGCGTAAGACGTGGGCGTCGAACACGAAATACAAGTACACAGTCTGGCAATGCAACCACAAATACACAGACGAACATCCCTGCAGCAGCGCGACGGTGAAAGACGAGCAGATCAAGGATTCTTTCGTGCAAGCGCTCAATCAACTGATCGCCCGCCGTCCGCAGCAAAGCCAGCTACCGCAGGTGCTTGGCGACATGTTCGGTACGAGCCGTTTGGAAGAACAGGCCGCTGCCTGCCAAACAAAAATCGTGGAGCTGACCGAGCAGATCGAGGCGCTGATTGCGGAAAACCAGCGGTGTGCGCTCAACCAGGACGCCTACCAAGCCCGCTACACCGAACTCGATACTATCTACCGTAAGACGCTCGCACGTAAAACAAGCCTGGAAGCAGATATCGCAGCGAACACCGCCAAGCACGCCGCCATCACCACAGCCCTAGGCGATTTGACGGGCGAACCTGTGAGCGAGTTCCGCCCCTCACAGTGGAGCGCTCTCATCGACCACGCCATCGTAGACGAGGACGGGATCCGGTTCGTGTTCCGCACCGGTGAACAGGTGAGGATTGCCCTGAAAGGGTGATGCTCATATCAGTTGACGTGCACGGTTAGGTACACCTCCCAGAAATAAAGTAAGGTTACCCTTATCTAATAAGGATGGTGTTTGCGTGGACGATAGTGTAATTGATCAGGTTGTTGAAGGCGAGTATGGGTCGGCGAAGGAAAAATCTGTCGCTGGCCAGAACGCGATTCGTCAGCTATCGCAGCCGGTGAAAGGCAAGCTGTTTGTCGCGCAGGTCTTAGCGTTCGCCTCTGGTGTGTTGGCTATCGCACCCTATGTGGCTTTGGTGGAGCTGGGAGCTGCGCTGATGCAAGACCGGGTGGACCCGGCGCGGGTGAACTGGATCGTGATGCTCCTTGTTTCTGCTTACATGGCCCGGTTGACTTTGTATTTTGTTGCGTTGGGCGTGACGCATTTTATTGACCTGTCGTTGCGTAACCAGATGCGCCGCCAGATTGCCGCCCGCATGTCGACTGCTCCGTTGTCGTGGTTTACCCGCGAGGGTGAGGGGAAGATCCGCAAGACCATTCAGGATGATACGGCCACGGTGCACACAGTGATCGCGCACGGGCCGATTGAGAAACTGAACGCGATCGTATCCCCGCTCGCCTTGTTGGCCTATGCGTTCGTGGTGGATTGGCGACTCGCTCTGCTGTCGATCGCGACGATTCCGATCTATGTGGGCATGTATGGCATGTCGATGCGTGGGATGAATGAGAAGACCGCACAAATGGACACCAAGCTCGCTCAGGTTTCGGCAACGATGGCCGAGTTCGTTGCCGGTATCTCAGTGGTGAAAGCGTTCGGCAAGGTCGGCCAAGCACATAAAGCCTATTTAGATGCAGCTAACGAGTTTTCTAAGTTCTACCGGGCGTGGTGCATGCCGCTGGTGTCGATGTCGGTCGCCTCATTTTCGTGGGTGTCGATCCCGGTGTTGTTGATCGTGAACCTTGGCGGTGGCGCGTTGATGATGAACGCCGGTTGGGTGAGCATCTACGAGGTGATAACGACGACGTTGATCGCCTTGGTGTTGCCGGGAGCGTTGATGGCAGTCGCAACCATCGCCTGGTCGTACCAGCTCGCAGGGTCTGCGGCAGTACGGCTGGTGAACGTCATGGAGCTACCGGCGTTGAGTCAGCCCGATGCGCCGCAGACACCACACGGTCATGATATCGAGATTCGGGGTGTGTCGTATGCCTATGACGAGACCCAAGCGTTAGACGAAGTGAGCCTGAGAATTCCGGCAGGCACGGTGACCGCGCTGGTTGGGCCTTCGGGCGCGGGGAAGTCGACGTTGGCGAGTTTGATTGCCCGCTTCGATGACCCGGATGCTGGCACGATCACCATCGGCGGGGTTGATCTAAAGAGCATTTCCCAGGATGTGTTGTATTCGACGGTCGCATTCGTCCTGCAAGATGCACAGCTTATTCGCGACACCATTCGAAACAACATCGCTCTTGGCGCGCCAGACGCAACCTTGGATCAGGTGCGGCAGGCGGCGCGGGCGGCGCAGATCGACGAGTTCATCATGAGCCTGCCAGATGGTTACGACACTGTGTTGGGTGAGGATACCCACGTTTCGGGCGGGCAGGCAGCCCGTATCGCGATCGCCCGGGCGCTCATGGTTGATGCCCCAGTGTTGGTCTTGGACGAGGCGACGGCGATGGCGGACCCGGAATCGGAATCGAAAATCCAACAAGCTCTCTCGACTCTTGCCAAAGGCAGAACCGTGATTGTGATCGCCCACCGACTGGCCTCGATCAGAGGGGCAGAGCAAATCGTCGTCATGGAACGCGGGCGCATTGCTGTGGTCGGTAAACACGACGAGCTGTTGGGTAATGCGCACTATCAGGCACTTCTTGCCCAAGGTGCATGCGAGGAGATGACACGATGAATCAACTATTGCTGCCACGCTTTAAGCGTTTGATGGAACCCGCCTCGTGGCGAGACCTCTCGGTCGGTCAAGCGTGGGGTGCGGTCTCAGGACTGTGTCACGGCTTTGCCCTGCTGACTCTGCTTCCCGCAGCAAGTGCCCTAGCGACCGGAATGCCGGTGTGGGGGTTATCGTTTTGGGGATGGCTCATCGCCTTGGCGGTAATCGCGGTGCTGGGCGTGGGCACGGAGTTTTATGGCATGCGCACCGGCTATATCGGGGCCCTCGGGTTCATTCACGACGTCCACCAAGCGGTCGGCAACAAGGTAGCCCGCCTACCGTTGGGAGTGTTTGATTCGGGTAGTTCTGGACGGCTGTCGCGCATGGTCACCCAGGAAATGATGAACTTGGGCGAGTCGGCGGCACATTTCATTTTCGCCCTCGTCCAAAAACTCTCGGCCGTGCTCGTAGTCACTGTGGGCACGTGGTTCTGGGATTGGCGACTGGGTCTAACCTTGACGATCGCGTTCCCGATCATGCTCGCCTTCCTTCATATTTCCCGTGTGCTTCTTGATAAAGGTAAGCAGGTTTCCGAACCAGCCGAGTCAGAGTTGGCGGCTCGCATGGTCGAATTCGCCACCTGCCAAGGCGCGCTGCGCTCCTGTCACGTCGCCGACGACTACCCGGCCCTTGATCGGGCATTCAAACAGGCTGACCGCAAAAGCCGCAAAGCATTGTGGATCGAAACATTAGCGAACCTGATAAACGGAATGTTCGTCCAAGCCCTTGTCGTGGTAATGATTTGGCTGACCGCCCAACTCGCCCTCGGCGGGCAGATGAATGCGTTGAACGCTGTGGTCACCATCGGCATGTGCCTGCGGTTCACCACCATGCTCCAAGACATCGGTGGCTGCATGACCGGGCTGGAAGAACGCCGCCAGCAGATGAATCACGTCGACAAGATCATGGACGCTCCCGAACTGTCCGAACCCGATGTCTCCACACCGGTGAGTGCTCCTGGTGATGTTCGTTTCGAGGACGTCGCCTTCGGCTACGATCCGGACACCCCGGTTCTCCGTGATATTACCTTCCATGTCCCGCAAGGCGGCATGTGTGCCCTGGTTGGCCCTTCCGGCTGCGGAAAAACCACAATCGCGAGGTTGGTTGCACGTTTCTGGGATGTGCAGTCCGGCAGCGTACGCGTTGGCGGGGTTGATGTGCGCGAGCAGACCACCGAAGATTTGATGCGCCAGATATCCCTGGTCTTCCAAGACGTCTATTTATTCAATGACACGCTCGAGGCCAACATTCGCCTTGGCAACCCCGAAGCTACCGATGAAGAAATCAGGTGGGCCGCTGACCTGTCGGGCGTGACCGAAATCGTCAACCGGCTCCCAGACGGCTGGAATTCATTGGCGGGTGCCGGCGGGCGCGCACTGTCAGGTGGGGAACGCCAACGCGTCTCTATCGCCCGCGCCTTGGTGAAGAAGGCCCCGATCGTGCTGTTTGACGAGGCCACCAGCGCGTTGGATGCGGAAAATGAAGCCAACATTGTTGCGGCGATGAACGAGCTACGCAAGCACTCCACACTGATCGTGATCGCCCACAAACTTGAAACCATTCGCCAAGCTGACCAAATCATTGTGCTCTCCCACAGTGGGCGTATCGCCCAGCGCGGGTGCCACGACGAGCTGGTCAACCAGCCAGGTCAATACCGCGATTTCTGGCAAGAGCGCATCAACGCCGCCGGATGGCAACTCGTCTAAAACACAGCACTGTTTACAATCATGAAAGGAATAACTATGTCCACACCCACGTCCTCGCGCCTAAACACGCGCGACTTCATCAATATCGGCGTCTTCACCGCTTTGATGTTTGTCATCGTGTTTGCATTCGGAATGCTCGGGTTCATTCCGGCTGCCATGTATGCCGGTTTCTTACTCTCCATTCTCGTCAACGGCACCGTGTTCGCGCTGTTTACTGCCCGCACTCCGAAGATGGGGGCATTGACCATCATGCTGATCCTCATCGAAGCCCTCTTCTTCGTAACGGGTCACTGGGTGGGAGGAATTGCGATCGCCGCTGTGTTCGGCCTGCTCGCTGACTTGGTGATCACCAAGGGGCCGAAGAGCGTGAAAGTTCGCGTCCCGCTGGCATATGCATTGTTTATCCTGCCGATCTATGTTTCCCCGTGGATTCCGCTATTTATGAACCAAGACGCATATATGTCGCAGATCGCCGAACAAATGGGTGCCGAGTATGCGGCGAAGATGGCGCAGGTTGTCACGATTCCGATTCTGTTGGGCTTCTTCGTCGTGATGCTCATCGTTGGCTGGCTTGCTGGTCTGTTGGGAACCCGGGTGGCGCGCAAACACTTTGAACGGGCCGGTCTTGTCTAAACTTCCCGACCCGCGCACGATTATCGTAGCGCTCGTCATCGTCTCCACCACGATCTACAGTGCCTACTCGCCGTGGTTCGTGTGTGCTCTGGGCGGATTCGCCGCCGTGATGCTGGCGAGCGCTACGATCAACCCCAACACGCTCGTGCGCCCGAGCTGGGTGGCCGTCTATCTGGCCACGTTTGCGGCTCTCGGCACACTCGTCTTCGTGATACCACTGGTGTGGAAGTCAACGGCCAGCGCGTTCCTCGTGCTGTTTTTACAGTGGATGTGGCGATTCAGTGTCAGCGCAGGAATGGGAGCCTACGCGATCGGCGTGATCCGACCTGCCACCTTGCAAAAAGCACTCGCCAGCTCACGAATCCCGACCTGTTTCACGATCCCGATCTCAGTCGCGTTACGGGTGCTGCCCGTGATCGGCCACGAAGTTAAAGCGATCTCAGATGCCATGAAACTACGCGGCATGTCCGCGCTTTCCCTGCGTTCGGCCCAGTACTTCACAATCCCGCTGCTATCGACCGTGGTACGCAGCGGAGACGAACTGGCATCGGCCGCCCTTGTACGCGGACTGGGCGGAACCGCAAAGCCCACCTCAGTCACGGTCGTGAAATTCCGTGTGATCGACGCGGTCATTCTGCTCATCGTTATCAGCTTCGCGATATGGAGAATCACCCTATGACAACAGCCCAAGCAACTGGGGTCACCTTCACCTATCGGGGAGCAGACCACCCCTCAATCAATGACGCAACCATCACCATCACACCTGGAACCGTCACCTTGCTGTGTGGCGCGTCAGGGTCGGGGAAAACCACCGCGCTACGGCTGTTTAACGGGCTCATCCCGCACTTCCACGACGGCGACCTCACCGGAAGCGTCACAGTCGACGACATTGACGTGGCACGAGTAGATCTATCAGAGCTTGCCCACCACTGTTCGACAGTGTTTCAAAACCCGCGCACCCAGTTCTACACCACCCACGTGCGCCAAGAACTCGCCTTCGGCCCAGAAAACCTCGGCCGCGACCCTCAAGAGATTTGTGCCCGCATTGACGAGGTTGCAGCCGAGTTAGGTATC
>NZ_KV821066.1:0-22920 GCF_001815555.1 Corynebacterium sp. HMSC073D01
GGGTGATCCCCGCAAACAGGTAACTATTGTCTGGGGATCTGGCATGCTCGTGGTGAGATTCGCGTTTGTTCAGATTCCTCGGCTTCTAAGAGATCGGATCCCTAGTGACGGGGTAGTCCATCCGCTTGCGACGTTCGCGTAACTTGAACAGATTTTCGTTGGCGATGCGTTGACGCTCACGGGCCATTTGTTCGTCCACAAGTTGCTTACTTGGCAGTATAGGAATTCGAAACTTTGAGTCGCGTGAGCGGACTGATTCGTAGTAGGAATCAGCATCACGAACCCGTGCTTCAGCATCTCTAATGGCTGCATCCAGCTGCTGTTTTGCCTGTTCAAAGTTCTCTGGTCCACCACCGAAATTCCGTTGCGTGGCTGTGACCTTGTAATTTCCTTTTTCAAAGTCCTTAGGTCGTGCCTTTTCTGCATCGCGCCGGGCGTAAAACCTGTCCTTTTCTGCCCAAAACTTGCGTTGAAGCTCTTGGCGATCCTTTTTGCGCATGGGACCGCTGATACCGCGAAACTCGGAGATTAAAGCCTGGACTTGGTTCGACCAGTTTCCAGGATGTGGGTCGTTAGCGTAGCCGGACATTTTATCCACTAGTTGACGCGCGTAATCACGGTTCTTGTCTGCGTCGTATGCCCACCTTTCCCATTTACGCTTGGATTCCTCGTAGAAGGAATTGCGTAACTTGTAGTACTCGTCATTGAGTGCCTTCATGGCTTCTTTTCCAGCGAAGCCGGCATCTTTCCAACGAGAATGGATGTCCTTGACAATTTGGGCGTTTTGTTTACCGGTATCGCCGGAACTAACAATGGAATGGAGATCCTGGATAAGCTGTCTCCTTAGGCTTTCAGCTTGCTGCCATTGCAGCTTCACCTGGTCCCAGTACTGCTTGCGGCTATCGTAAAAGCGGGTACGGGCAGCGTAGAAAGCATCACCTAGTTGTTGGTTGTCTGTTTTCCCAGCGAAGCCCGCATCCTTGAACTGGGAGGATAATTTCTTGACGGCATCCCCAGAATTGGGCTGGTTGGGATTGTTTGCCAGGTGCTCCATCTGGGAGAGCAACGTCCGTTTTGTCTGTGCGTTGGAAGCCCATTCAAGCTTTCTCTGCTGCCATTCGCGATTTTTTGCCTCGCGCTCCCGCTTCTTATTAGCCCATTCCGCGTCACTCATCCATGCCATATAAGTATCTTACAGTTACGGGATGGTAAACCTGCTATCTTTTCATTAACTGTGTTAGCCAGGTTGATTCGACTAGCAATCTGAATTTTCTGAGCGGAAAAATCAGTCATGTGGTTAGGTAGCAAGCAAGCCAACTACTTGAAGCCCGGGCTCCTCAATGTTCTGCTCCTACACGACGAGGCTGAGCAGCAGGACAAATACGAGGCCGAACACGGAGATGAGCGTCGTGATGAGCGACCACGTTTTGAACGTCTGGCCGATCGTCATGCCGAAGTACTCCTTGATCAACCAGAAACCCGCGTCGTTGACATGGGAGAGGAAGTTCGAACCGGCACCGACCGCCAACACCATGAGGGCAAGCTCAGGGGAGCTGAGGCCCTCGGCAAGGGGCGCTGCTAGACCTGCCGCAGTAATGGTCGCCACCGTCGCAGAGCCCGTGGCCAGGCGGATGAAAACGGCGATGAGCCAGGCGGCGATGAGCGGGGATATCGGCTGCGCGGCGAGCCACTCGCCGAGGACCGTCGCAATGCCGGAATCGACAAGCGTCTGCTTGAAACCACCACCGGCACCCACAATGAGCAGGATGCCGGCGATGGGTGCGAAGGAATCACCGATGAGTGCGTTGGCGCCGCGGAAACCGCGACCACCGCGCGCGCCCAGGGCGAGCATTCCGTACACCACAGCCGTGAGCAGAGCCATGAGGGGCTTGCCAAAGAAGTGAACAAGCGTGGTGACAACGGGAATCTCGATGGCGAAGATCTCAAAGATGGCCTGCAGCAGCATGAGGACGACGGGGATCGCCACAATCGCAATGGAGGTGGCGAAGCTGGGGCGCTCCTCCTCCGGGACAGGCTCCTGGTCGGCGGCGACATTCAGCTTCGGCGGAATCGGCACCCAGCGGGACGCGAAGATGCCGAGCACCGGCCCGGAAATGATGAGGACGGGGATGCCGATGAGGATGCCGAACGCGAGGGTGATGCCGAGGTTCGCGCCGAGCGTACCGATGGCGATGAGCGGGCCGGGGTGTGGAGGAACGAAGCAGTGAAGCGTCGACAAGCCAGCGAGAGCCGGCACACCGAGGAGAATCGGGGACAGTCCGGTCCGCTTCGCCATGAGCATGACCACAGGGATGAGCAACACGACGCCGACCTCAAAGAACAGCGGCAGGCCGATGATCATGGCGATGAGCGCCATCGCCCAGGCCAGCTTCGCTTTCGGGGTGCGGGAAATGATGGAGTCCACGATCTGATCGGCGCCACCCGAGCGGACGAGCAGCGTGCCAATCATCGAGCCGAAGACGATGAGCACGCCCACCCCGCCGACGGTGGAGCCAAGGCCATCGGTGAAGGAATCGAAGGCATCCAACAGCGGGGTGCCGGCGATGAGCGCCATGACGAATGAACCGGCCAAAAGCGCGAGGAACCCGTGCGTTTTGGCGGCGGTGATGAGGATAACGATGGTGGCGATGCCCACCAGCGCGGCGACAACCAGCTGGGTGGGGCTGGTCGTGGCGGCGTCTGCAAGTGCAAGTGGCACGGCGGTTCCTTTCTCATGCGGTAGCCGTTACCCATAAAATTGTAAGGTGGCGCGATCCAGCCCGGCGCGCGGGTGCGGAAAACGGTTGTTCCAAGTAACAAGGCGTGCATCGCTATACTGATAGGCATGGCACGAGACATTCACGATATTGAGCGCGACATTGCCCGTCACCGCGAAGAACTAGCCCGCACGCTGGACAAGCTGGCCGAGGAGGCCTCACCGAAGAAGGCCGGCCAGCAGTTTGCATCGCTTGCGCAGGCGAAGGTGAAAAACGAGGACTTCCAGAAGAAGATCCTCCTGGGGGTGGCGGCTCTCGGTGTCGTTATCGTCGCCACGGTGGTGACAAAGAGGCGCGATAAGAAGCAGGTGGAAAAGCTCCGGTCGCTCATCCAAGCGCGCCGTGAAGCGCTGAGGTGAAACGCCTCGTAGCTACTGCCCTCGTTGTGTTGACCTGTGCCACTGGCTGCGCGCAGATGTCAGGGCAGGGTAATCCCTCCGAGGTCGCCGGCTTTACGCGCAGCGGCTCGATGCCGACCGAGGCCAACATGGTCGACGTGCTATTCCTTGCACTCATGGTGCCGCACCACCAGCAGGCGGTGGACATGTCGGATATGGTCCTGGCGGATCCGTCGATTAGCCCAGAGACCAAGGATCTTGCGCAACGGATCCAGACAACCCAGTCCCGCGAGATCGAATACATGAACCGCCTTGCCAGTGAGTGGAATCAGCAGGAGCTTATGCGCTCCCACGCCGACCACCTCTCCATGGGCATGATCAGCCAGCAGCAGATGGACGAATTGCGCAACTCCACGGGTGCTGGCATGGAACGTCTCTTCCTGCGCCTTATGTATCTTCACCACGAGGGTGCCATCAAGGAGCTGGGTAACTTGGTCAAAAACGGCGGCTATGAGCCACTGCGCGAGCTGGCGCAGCACATGAAGGATCAGCAGCTCGCGGAGATGGATGAGATGCAGTCTCTGCTGGGCGAGAAACCTGTGTAAACTGAGACAACGTAAACAAAAGTGATGTAAGGATTTATTTTCATGGCTCGTTCCCTCGATGACATTCAGGCAGACATCGACCGCACTCGCGCGCACCTCGCTTCTACTCTTGATCAGCTTGCGGCACGCACGAAGCCGGAGGCGCTTGTCGACGATACGAAGGCTCAACTCACCGCCCGCGCAAAGGAACCGCAGGTTCAGGCCATCCTCGCAGCAGCAGGTGCCGTCATTGTCGTGGGGCTTATCGCATCGCTTGCGCGAACCTCGAAGAAGCGCAAGGAGATTAAGCGCCTCACCGCGTGGCTCGAGGATAAGTAAGTAGATAGACGTATGCCCCGCTCACAGCGTGAGCGGGGCATCTTTTTGTCTACTGTACGGCCTGGTAGGCGGCTTCAACGATGTCGTCGACGGGCTGGTCGATGTCGATGAGCACGCCAGGCTCGTCGTCGCAAAGCATCTCGAGGGTGGCCATCTGGCTGTCGAGCAGCGAGGAGGGCATGAAGTGGCCCTCCCGACAGGTCACCCGTGAGAGGTGCACGGTGTAGCTCCCGTGGAGGTGCACAAAGAACGTGTCTGGGGCCGCCGCGCGGATGATGTCTCGGTAGGAGCGCTTCAGGGCGGAGCAGGCGATGACACCGTCTGCGCGTTCGTGCAGCCACTCGCCGACGAGCGTGAGCCAGGGGGCTCGATCCTCGTCGGTGAGCGGTATGCCCGAGGACATCTTGTCAATGTTTTCCTTCGGGTGCAGCTCGTCTCCGTCCTTGTACTCAATACCTAGCCGGGCGGCGAGGTCGTGGCCGATGGTTGACTTCCCACAGCCACTCACACCCATGACGACGATGTGCATTACCAGTTGTGCACCGTCCCGTCGGCAAGCCTGTTGTACGGAAGGTATGCCTGCTCGTAGGGGAACTTCTCGGCGATCTCCGGGTGGAATTCCACGCCGAGGCCGGGCTTGTCACCCGGGTGCAGGAAGCCGTTCTCGAAGGTCATGGAGGTCTCGAAGACCTCGAGGGTCTCCTTGGAGTGCGTCATATACTCCTGTGCGCCGTAGTTGTGGATGTTGATGTCCAGGTGCAGCTCGGCGGCGAAGCCGATCGGGGAGACATCCGTCGGGCCGTGGAAGCCGGACTTGATCTGGTACGGCTCGGCCTGTGCCATGACCTTCTTCAGCGGGGTGATGCCGCCGAAGTGGGTGGTGGCGCAGCGGACGTAGTCGATGAGCTGGTTGTCAATGAGGTCCTTGATGTCGTACACCGAGTTGAACACCTCGCCGATGGCCAGCGGGGTGGTGGACTGCTGGCGCACGTAGCGGAGGTTCTCCTGGTTCTCGCCGAGGGTGACATCCTCCAGCCAGAACAGGTTGTACGGCTCGAGGGACTTGGCAAACTGTGCGGCTTCACGCGGGGTGAGGCGGTTGTGGCCATCGTGCAGGAGGGGCAGTTCCGGGCCGAACTCGTTGCGCACGGCCTCGAAGACGGTGGGGACGTGGCGCATGTAGGCGGCGGAGTCCCAGTCCTCCTCGACGGGCCAATCGCCACGGTTGGCGGGCTCGAAGTCGTAGCGCATGCCGGAGGACTGATCCTGAGCGGCAACGCCATACAGCTTGTTAATGCCCGGCACGGACGTCTGGACGCGGATCATGGTGTAGCCGAGGTCCATCTCGTAGCGGATGGAGTCGAACAGGCTCTCCAGATCGGTGCCGGAAGCGTGGCCGTAGGCGCGAGCGCCCTTGCGGCAGGCACCACCGAGCAGCTGGTAGACCGGCATGTTGGCGACCTTGCCCTTGATGTCCCACAGGGCCATGTCCACGGCGGCGATGGCGGCCATCGTGACGGGGCCACGGCGCCAGTAGCAGGAACGGTAGAGGAACTGCCAGGTGTCTTCGATGTTCTGGGCATCGCGTCCGACGAGCAGCTGGCACACGTGATCCTTGAGGTAGTGCGCGACGGCGAGCTCACGGCCGTTGAGGGTGGCGTCGCCTACGCCGACGACACCATCCTCGGTCTCGAGGCGGAGAGTGACAAAGTTACGGGACGTGGAGAACACGTACACGTCGGCTTTCGTGATTTTCATGGTTACAGTGTCCCCCGTAGCGTGTCCCGCCCTCCAGTTGTTGCCAGAAGTTGTTACAGGCCGAGATCGCGGCGGATGCGCTCGACGTGACCCTTGGCGCGGACGTTGTACCACGCCTCCTCGATCACGCCGTCAACCACGTAAACCGTGGAGCGGATAACACCCATGACGGTCTTGCCGTAGTTCTTCTTCTCCCCGAATGCGCCGTATGCCTCGAGCATCTCTTTTTCTGGGTCGCTGAGGAGAGTGAAGTTCAGGCCGTGATCGTCGACGAACTCGGCGAGCTTCTCGGGCTTGTCCGGCGAGATGCCGTAGACCGGCAGACCGAGGGATTCTATGTTGTCGCGGAAGTCGCACGCCTCGGTCGTGCAGCCCGGCGTGTTGGCCTTGGGATAGAAGTACACGATAGCCTTGCCGGTTGCCGGCGGAACCGTGACGGAAGCGCCCTCCGCGTCGGTCAGAGTGAACTGAGGGGCTTTGTCGCCCTTTTCCAAACGTTTTGTCATGTAGCCGAGTGTAGCGATCTGAGGGTGTGGAGTTCGGATGCGCTGCTAGCCAGCGACGATGGGTGCCAGAAACCATTGCGAGCAGGTTAATGGTTAATGCTAACAACGCGAGCAGCGAGGCACCACTCCAGAACAACGCTATGTGCCTTGGACAGGTAGCGTGCTTTCGGCTCGTCACACTGCACCGGGGACAACAAGAAGAGGTACGCGCGGTCAACTAATGAACATTGATAAAAAATGATCGAGCTGTTTGGCGAACGCAGAGTAACTCTTCCGCGGCGGGGCGTAAAGAGAACGTAAAGATTCGGCCTAGGGGCGTAAAAATTGCGCAAACATCAACGTCAAAGGGTGATTCCTCTCCGTAGTGTTAGTCGTGGCCGGGAAAACCTCGGCCGCTATTCACAAGGCACACTCCTCCGGCCAGTCATGTACGTCGCTTGTAATGCACTCGCATTTCTCGAGTGTTCATGGCGGTGGAGGACCGACCGGAGGGTGCCAGAATAGTCAGACACTGGAATGAAAGGGGCCGTGCAGCAATGCTCGATCTCGCAATCATCATCGTCATGGTGGTGACGTTCATCCTCCCGTCGATTCTCACGGAAGTGATGGGTAGTAGCAAGCGATGACCACCACGGCGACTTCTATCATCCTGCTGTTGATTGTTGCAGGGTTGATTGTGTATCTCATTATTTCACTCGTAGATCCGGAGCGTTTCGCATGATCCACGCACTTGTGGGGGTGCTACCCCAATTCTTGTTTTTGGGGCTGATGCTCGCCATCGCCTACGTGCCTCTGGGCGACTGGATGGCGAAAGTTTACCAGTCCGAAAAGGACTGGGCTGTAGAAAAGGCTGTGTACGCGGTGCTCCGCGTCGACCCGAAGCGTGGCCAGACGTGGAAGGGCTACAGCCGCGCGTTGCTCGCTTTCTCGCTGGCATCAGTCCTGGTGTTATACGCCATTCAGCGCTTGCAAACAGTATTACCTAGTTGGGGTAACCCCCGAGACGAGGCTGTCGAGCCCTACATGGCTTTCAATACGGCGGCATCGTTCGTGTCCAACACCAACTGGCAGTCCTATTCGGGAGAAGACACCCTGACAAACGGTGCCCAAATGTTGGGCCTTACCGTACAGAACTTCGCTTCCGCAGCCGTCGGCCTGTGTGTGGCGGTGGCTCTCATCCGCGGGCTCGCTCACCTTGGCTACCCGCGGGATTCCCGGGTTGGTGGAGGTCAACCGGGTATCTCTGGCGGAACCGTACCGCAGGGGTTGATTGGTAACTTCTGGGTTGACCTCACTCGCGGACTCATTAGAATTCTGCTTCCCCTTTCCTTTATCGTTGCGCTTGTGCTCATCTTCCTGGGCACAATGCAAACTTTTGGCTCTAACGTGGTGACCTCCCTCGGCGTGGATATCCCCCGCGCACCCGTCGCTTCGCAAGAGGCCATCAAGTTGCTGGGCACTAACGGTGGTGGCATCTTTGGTGCCAACTCGGCGCACCCGTTCGAGAACCCCACCGCTTTTACTAACGTGATCGAAATCTGGTCACTTCTGGTTATCTCCTTCTCTATGATCCGCACGTACGGAACGATGGTCGGTTCTCAGAAGCAGGCCTACACGCTCCTCAGTGTTGCTGGCGGCATCTGGGCAGTGATGGTGGGGCTGGTTAGCTGGGCGCAGGACACACCCGTAGGTGCTGCGGCACGTGCTGCAGGTGCGAACATGGAGGGCATTGAGCAACGCCTCGGTATTCCCGCCTCCGCGCTGTTCGCGGTGTCAACTACGGGAACCTCTACCGGCGCTGTCGACTCGATGCATGATAGCTACGGTCCGCTTGGAGGTGGGCTTCTCATTCTCAACATGCTGTTCGGTGAGATCGCTCCCGGTGGCGTGGGAACCGGCCTGTACGGTCTCCTCATCGTCTCCATCCTTGCGGTGTTCATCGGCGGTCTGCTCGTCGGACGCACTCCGGAGTTTTTGGGCAACAAAATTGGCAAGCCGGAAATTTCTGCTGTCTGTTTATATACGCTGACCATGCCGATTTTGGTGCTCGCTGGCGTGGGCGCTTCGGTGGCTCGGTGGAAGTTGGTGGAGGAATCCGCCACGAACTTCGGGCTTCCGGGATCGCCCAATAATGCACATGGGCTCTCTGAGGTGCTGTACGCCTTCGTCTCTGCCTCGAACAACAACGGTTCGGCATTCGGTGGTCTCACCGTCACCGACCCTTGGTGGCAAGTGACCCTGGGACTAGCGATGCTGCTTGGTCGCTTCCTTCCCATTGTGTTCGCGCTGTACCTTGCCGGAAGCGTGGCCGAGCAGAAGCGGACCGCAACTACCTCAGGTAGTCTCCCCACCGCCGGAGCTACCTTCGCGACGCTGACTGTCGGCGTCATCCTCCTTGTGGCGGCGCTTACCTTCTTCCCCGTTCTTACCCTGGGACCGATTTCGGAGGCCCTGTTATGACACTGAAAACCACAGCAGATCCTGCATCGCAGGGATCCGCAAAGCCTGCAGCGCAAGCATCTTCACTGCAGCTAGCTGTAAAGACGTTGCCGAAGAAGCTGTCTCCGGTAGCGCAAGCCCGCAACCCAGTCATGTTCGTCGTCTGGGTCGGCGCGTTCCTCACCACGGTGTGGTCTCTGTTCAGCCCGAGCGTGTACTCCTGGACGGTAACCGTGTGGCTGTGGTTCACCATCGCCTTTGCCGCCTTCGCCGAGGCATACGCCGAGGGGCGGGGAAAGGCGCAGGCCGACAGCCTCCGGGCCGTGCGAGACGATGCCACGGCGAACCTCGTCCTTGCCGATGGCTCGACGGAAACGATCGCCGCATCCGAGCTGAAAAAGGGTGACGAGGTGATCGTCGTCGCTGGAGAAACAATTCCCGGCGACGGTGACGTGGTACAAGGAGCCGCGACTGTTGACGAGTCTGCTATCACCGGCGAGTCCGCTCCCGTTGTCCGCGAGGCCGGTGGCGACCGATGCGCTGTGACCGGTGGCACGGTAGTGCTATCGGATCAGATCCGGGTGAAAATTACGGCAGAACCTGGCTCGACGTTCGTCGACAAAATGATCGGCCTGGTGGAAGGTGCACAACGGCGGAAAACCCCCAACGAGATCGCCCTCAGCATCTTGCTGTCCACGCTGACGATCCTGTTCCTCGTTGCTGTCACCGCGCTCGCCCCGATGGGTGGCTTTACCGGCGCGAAGCTGGAGCCATTGTCGCTCGTGGCGCTGCTCGTGTGTCTCATTCCCACGACGATCGCTGCCCTTTTATCCGCCGTTGGCATTGCCGGCATGAACCGCCTGGTGGAGCACAACGTGCTTGCCACCTCCGGTCGTGCGGTGGAAGCTGCGGGCGACGTGGCAACCCTTCTCATGGATAAGACGGGAACGATTACCTTTGGCAATCGCCAGGCCACGGGTCTTACCGTGGCAGACGGTGTGGACGAACACTACGCCGCCGAGGCGGCTCGAGTTGCCTCCATTGCGGACGAAACCCCTGAGGGACGTTCCATCGTGGAGTGGCTGACCGCGACGTACAACATCACCGACGACATCACAGACGAGGTGAAAACCGCCAACGTCGTTCCGTTCACAGCTACCACTCGCATGTCTGGTATCGACGTGGGCGGCCGCTTCCTCCGCAAAGGTGCGGGTGACGCGGTTAAAGCGTGGGTAACTGAGGCTGGAGGAACGTGGCCCGAACACATCTCGACGGCGGTTCACGAGATCGCGCAGTCAGGTGGCACGCCACTGCCAGTGGCGGAGGAAACCTCAGACGGCTCCCGGCGCGTTATCGGCGTGTTGCAGCTGACGGACGTGGTGAAGCCGGGCATGGCCGAGCGCTTTGCCGAGCTCCGGGAAATGGGTATCCGAACGGTCATGGTCACCGGCGATAACCCGCTGACCGCCGCGGCTATCGCTGAGGAAGCAGGCGTGGACGATTTCATCGCTGAGGCTACCCCGGAAGACAAGCTCGCCCGCATCCGCGAAGAGCAGGCCTCCGGCCGGATGGTGGCAATGACCGGCGACGGTACAAACGATGCCCCGGCGCTGGCGCAGGCCGATGTCGGCGTGGCGATGAACACAGGGACGTCGGCTGCCAAGGAGGCCGCCAACATGGTCGATCTCGATTCGGATCCGACGAAGCTTATCGACATCGTCCGCATCGGCAAGCAGCTGCTGATCACCCGTGGTGCACTCACCACATTCTCCCTGGCAAACGATTTGGCCAAGTATTTCGCGATCCTCCCGGCGCTGTTCGCGGAAAAACTACCGCACCTGAGTGCCCTTAACATCATGCATCTGCACTCCCCGCAATCCGCAATTGTGTCGGCGGTGATCTTCAACGCACTCATCATTGTCGCGCTCATCCCGCTCGCGCTGAAGGGTGTGCGTTATAAGCCGGCCAGTGCAGCGAAATTGCTTCGTCGCAACCTCGGCATCTGGGGAATCGGTGGTGTCATTACTCCGTTCATCGGGATTTGGCTCATCGATCTCGTCGTCAGCTTGCTCCCGGGGATGTAGAAAAGGATGAAAAACATGAGTAGAGAAATTCCTCTCGCCCTCACCCAAGAGTTGGCGGCCAAAGTGGCCCGCTGGGCAGCGGCCAATGGCATGTCCAACGCCGCCTCGAACACCGTGGTAGCAGAAACTCCACACGAAAAAATAGTCGCCGATGCGGCTTTAGAAAAAGACAAGCAAAGCGCAGAAAGGATCCGGGCATGTCACTACGATCGCTAGCTTCCATGTACGGAAGGAATCTCGGTGCAGGATTCGTTGCCGTGGGTGTCTGCGTTGCTGGGCTGGGAATCGCGTACCCCGTCGCAGTATGGGGAGTCTCGCGCGCGACCGCCGACACCGCTGATGGCGCACTGGTGTACTCCGGCGACTGCCTCCTCGCCTCTACCGAACTTTCCGACGGTCGGACTGACGGCCCCTGGTTCTTCGGCCGTGGGGAGGGGCTCACAAACATGGGTCCAAACAACGAAGAACTGCTGAACTCGATCAACACCCGCCGACAGGAGATCGCCACCCGGGAGGGAGTCGATCCCGCGACCATCCCACCGGATGCTTTGACCGGCTCCGGTTCGGGCGCAGATTCCGGTATCAGCCAGGAGTATGCGCAGTTGCAGGTCCCCCGTGTTGCGCGGGAACGAGGGATGACAGAGGACGAGGTACAGGCTTTAGTAGCGGATGCCACGGTTGGTAAATCCTTCGGTGTGCTCGGCGAAAAGTGGGTCAATGTTACTAAGCTGAACTTGTCCTTGCCTAACGGAACCAGCTGCGAATCGGGCAGTTAAGAGTATGAATTCACACACGCCTTCTCCCACTGACCCCGCCCCCGCAGAGGGGACCGGCACGCCACGCCGCGGGAAGCTCAAGATTTACCTCGGAGCCGCGCCGGGGGTGGGAAAGACGTGTGCCATGCTCAACGAGGCGAAAAACCTTCACAGCGCCGGAATCGACGTGGTTGTGGGAATCGTTGAAGACCACGGGCGCAGTTACACGCGCAGTCTTTGTGAGGGGCTGCCGATCATGGCTCGCTTGGCCGGGCCAGGCGCGGGCGAACTCGATGTGGAAGGGGTGATTGCCAGGCACCCGAAAGTGGCTCTCATCGACGAGTTTGCACATACCAATGATGCCGGAGCTGTGCGGAGAAAGCGGTGGCAGGATGTCTCCGAGCTGCTTGATGCCGGCATCGACGTGATTTCGACAATGAACATTCAGCACCTCGAATCACTCAACGATGTTGTCTCGCAGATCACGGGGATCACCCAGAAAGAAACGGTGCCTGATGAGGTCGTACGTGACGCGGACACCATCGAGCTCGTGGATATTTCCCCCGAATTCCTCCGCACGAGGCTTTCCGAAGGCCACGTGTATGGCGAAGAGCGGATTGGCCCGGCACTAAATAACTATTTCCGCCTGGGCAACCTGACCGCGCTACGCGAGCTCGCACTCCTGTGGCTCGCTGACCAGGTTGACGATGCTCTATCCTCCTACCGGACCGAGCAGAACATCACCGAGCCGTGGGAGACGAAGGAACGCGTCATCGTGGCCGTCGAAAACGCCGCCCATGCAGAACCTCTTATTCGGCGCGGGCGCCGGATCGCCTCTAAATCTTCGGCGGATCTGGTGGTAGTGCACGTCATCTCGGGCGATACTTTCGTCACCGGTTCCTCCGATACGCTTGCCCGGCTGGGGGAGTTGTCCAAGGATGTTGGGGCGAAACTTCATCAGGTGACGGGCGATTCGGTGCCAGAGGCGCTCCTCAACTTTGCCCGCTCGATGAATGCCACCCAGCTTGTGTTGGGGGTGGCCCCAAACCGTCGCCACTCGCGGGTGCTGCGTGGCTCAGTGGCGGAGGCGGTGCTGAAGAAATCGGGCAAGATCGATTGCCATATTGTTAATATTCCCTCGAAGCAGAGGGGCCGCGTCCGGGAACTCTTTCACCCGGCCCAAACCGGGTGGGCGCGCGCAGCGGTGCGGTGGGGAGCATCCCTTGCGGGTCTGGCAGCCACCACCGGGTTGGTGCGCTTAGCCGGAGGAGAGGAGCTCGGCACGGGGACGTGTTCGGCGTTTTACTTCGCTCTCATTCTCGCGGTAAGCCTTTTCTTTGGGTTGTGGCCGGCCGTGGTGGTGGCGATTGGTTCGGGGCTGGCGCTCAACTGGTTCTTCACTGATCCCCTCTATACGTTTGATATCGCGGAGCCGGCTAACACCTTTATCCTCGTGGTGATGGTGGCAATCGCACTGGCAGTGGGGATTCTCGTGCGCCGGGCAGAGGTTGATCGCAGGACAGCAGTTGCCGCCACCCGCGATGCCGAGTTGCTCACTGTCTTCTCTCGGGAAGCACTTGGGCGCAATGGTCGCGAATCCGTGGACAGTCTGCTGGGCAAGGTAGGTGAGGCGTTCGGATCTACCCGCGCCACGCTTGTCGATTCCGTGGGAATTGAGTTGTCTCACTGGGATTCACCTAGTGCCCGCGCAGGGCTTCCGAAGCCAGCGGGGGAGGTGGAAACGAGTGTGCTGTCACACGATGAGTCAGTAGGGCTGACCCTCTCCGGACCGGTTCTGACCGCTCGGGACCGAGACCTCATCCAGGTGGTTGCCGATTATCTGGCGGGCCTTAACCGGCAGGTTCACCTTGCTGCGGAGGCTGCCCGCGCAGATGCGATCGCCGCAGCTGACGATTTGCGGCGTTCTCTTCTCGCGTCGGTCAGTCACGATTTGCGCACCCCGTTGTCTACCGCGAAGCTTGCGTTGAGCTCCCTGTTGAGTACTGAGGTGACCTTCAGCGAGGAGGACCAGGTGGCCTTATTGGAGGAAACTGCTGCTAGCGTCGACCAACTCATTACCCTAGTCACGAACCTGCTAGATTCTTCCCGCCTGGCTGCCGGGGCCGTGACCGCCCGGCGCGAACAGGTGGATCTCAGTGAGGTTGTGCACCGCGCGGTGGCATCGTGCAGCTTCGGCCGGGACCGTTCGATTCTCCAGCGTGTGGCTGTTCATTCCTCCGTCCGCGGGGTGCAATGCGTGGCAGATTCAGCGCTCCTTGAAAGAGTGGTGGCCAATTTGCTGGACAACGCGTTGCGGTATGCCCCATCGGGAAGCGTCGATGTCACCGCACGCGCTCACGGGAAGGCAGTGGAGCTGCGGGTCAGCGACCACGGGCCTGGTGTGCCGGTGGCACAAAAGGAGACCATGTTCCGACCGTTCCAACGGCTGGGAGACACGAACAATGATGCCGGCGTGGGGCTAGGCTTGTCAGTAGTCCGTGGCTTCGTCGAGGCAATGCACGGGACGGTGGCAGTGGAGGACGGGCCGGGGACAACGGTCGTCGTCACGTTAGAAGGAAGTGAATAGATGGCCCACGTGTTGCTTGTCGACGACGACCCGCGCCTCGTCCGCACCCTTTCCATCAACCTCCGCGCCCGCGGGTATGAGGTCAGTACCGCGACCACGGGCGCGAGGGCGCTGCAGTTGGCGGCGCAGGCACAACCAGATGTCATCATCCTGGACATGGGGCTGCCCGATATCGACGGCTCCATTGTCCTCGAAGGGATCCGTGGCTGGTCTGACGTGCCCGTCATCGTCCTCACCGCCCGAACCGACCCGTTGTTCAGCGCTTCCTCGCTTGACAAAGGCGCTGACGATTACGTAACCAAGCCGTTTTCGATGGAGGAGCTTCTTGCCCGCGTGCGTGCCGCACTGCGTCACGGCGGGCCTCGCGCGTCGGGGGCCGCCAAGGCGGAGGAAATTACTGTGGTTACTGCCGGGAACCTGGTCATTGATCTGGCGCAACATACAGTGACCAAGAAGGGCCACCTCGTTCATCTCACACCTACGGAGTGGGGTGTGTTGTCGCTGCTCATTCGCGCCGGGGGAGGGCTTGTGCGAAAGGAGGAGCTGCTCTCCGAGGTGTGGGGCACCGGCTTCGAGAGCCAGGGACACTACCTTCGGATCTACACCTCTCAGTTACGCCGCAAACTGGAGGATGACCCAGCTCACCCCGTACACGTCATCACCGAAACAGGGCTGGGGTACAGGTTCGTTATTGGCCCCGCGTGATGCACCGCGGCCCGACGTGTGAGCTTCGGGCCGCGCTGAAAGTTCAACTCGACCTGGGTGGCCGGGATGAGTTTGTTCGAGGGCTATTGTTGTCGCTTCGCCTCCGGGTACTTGTCGTAGTACACGTCGGCAATGGTTTCCACGATCTGCTCGTAGGTCATGGAGGCGGTATTGATGACGAGGTCGTACGACTCGTCGGTGTTGGGGTCCCACTGGTAGAGGGCGCGCGCCATCTCAGTACGGATCCGATCCTCTGCGTGACACTGCTCCTCCGCCTCAGCGGCGTTCAAGCCCGTCTTGTACATGACGCGCTCCACGCGCTTGCCCAAGGGGGCGACGAGGCGGATGTGCAGGGCGCCGACCACGTGGCGCAACACGAGCGCACCGTTGCGGCCGAGCAGCACACCACCGTCGTTGACGGCCTCCAGCACGAAGGCGGTGTTATCAGAGGCGATCTTCCGGTCCGCCGCGATGCCGGCGGCATCGTTATGCGAGGACACAGACCGCATCCAGCGACTGAAGGCACTGTCGCTGATAAGCGCGTCGCGGTCTACCTGAGACAGGGTCTTCGAGCTGAAGGCCTGCTGGACGTAGGGAACGTCGAGGCGCTCAGCAAGGGCCGGGGCGATCTCCGAGGCGCCGGAACCACGCTGGCCAAAGACGGTGACCACCGGTGGGAGGTGTTCGCCCTCCCGGCGCATCCGCAGGTTACGGCCGTCGCCACTGTTATCCGTGATGACGCGCTCTGCGGGGACACCGGCGTGGGTGGCCACAGCCTTCTGTGTGCGGCGCTTGTTCAGATCGTTGACGATGCCGGTGTGGGTATCCACATCGAGGCGGTAGAAGAACATGACCACGATGGCGAGTACCGCAAGGACTGCAGGGACAGCACCGGTGGCGATGCGAATGCCCTGGAGGGCCTCCACAGACTGGGTATCGGCCTTGGCAACGTAACCGAAGGCGCCGATGACAGCGCCGCCGATCCAGCCGCCGATGCCCTGGCCACACTTACGGATGAAGGAGAGGATGGAGTACGAGCCGCCCTCTGCACGGGTTCCGGACTTCCACTCGCCGTAGTCCACGGTGTCCGCCTGCATGGAGAACATGAGGGAGTTGGTGCCACCCGTGCCTACCCCGAGGAGGAACCAGGCGATGATTGCCATCGGCAGGGAGCCACCGGGCATGAAGAAGATGATGAGGTAGCCGGCGATGGCGACCGCACCAGCAGCCATGTAGCCGTTGCGCTTGCCCATGCGAGCCGTGATCTGCGGAACGAAGCTGGCGATGAGAACCGTGCCCACGGTCTGCGCGAGCATGAGGTAGGTGAACCAGCCGGCATTGCCGATGACGTAGCGGGCGTAGTAGATGCCCACGGCGTTCATGGTGAACATGGCGCCGAGAAGGAAGAATGCGCCGAGGCAGAGGGTGATGAGCGGGCGGTTCTGGCCAATCATCTTGAAGGTCTTGCGCATGTTGATCTTCTCACCACTGCGCGGCACGACCTCCCTCGCGTTGGCGAAGCAGATGAGGTACAAGATGATGGCAATGACACCGAGGATGGCGCAGGTGATAGTGAACTTCAGGCGTACACCATCAGCGGTGGTGTCCTGGAACTGCGGGGAGATGACAGCCGAGAGGGCGACACCGGTGACCGCGGAGGCGATGGCTCGGGCGCCGGACAGCTTGGATCGGTCGACGGGGTCCTGCGTCATTGCGGCAGATAGGGAGCCGTAGGGGATGTTCACCAGCGAGTAGGCGAGCTGGAAGGCGGCATCGAAGAGGAAGATCCAGGCGACGGTTGCTGTCGGTCCAAGCCCTGCGGGCACGGAGAACAGCAGCACGAAGACGATAGCCAGTGGTGTGGAGCCGAAGAGGATCCACGGGCGCAGGCGACCCCAGCGGGTGTCGAAGCGGTCCACCATTTGACCACTGAACAGGTCTGTAAAACCTGCCCACACCTTGGTTACGCCGTAGATGGTGCCGGCGACGCCGGCGGAGAGGCCGGCAATGTCCGTCATGAAGACCATGAGGAACATGGAGGTCATCATGAAGGAGAGGTTGTTGGCTACGTCGCCGAGCGCGTAGCTGAAAACTTTACTTGTTTTCATTTGTCCACCTGTTTCGTAGGTAGCGGGCGGCGGCCTTGGGACGACGGTCCCGGGTGAATGCACCCTTCTTGTTGCCGTCGACGCGGGCGTAACCCGGTTTGGTTTGGAAGTCGGCGAAGTTCCACATGTGCTCGCCGATGACATTGTCACAGTTGTCGAAGACCTCAGAGTTCGCCTCCAAGTAGGCAACCTGATAATCCTCGGTAAACAGGGAATTGTACAGTGAGTGCAGGCCAGAGACGGTATCCGCTCCGTACTCGGTGATGATGATCGGCTTGTCGCCGAATCTCTCGACCCAGCCGGCGAGCTCCTCTGTGAAGTGCTGCTTCGCGGTCTCAAGGTCGCCGGCGTCGACGTACCAGCCGTAGTAGCGGTTGATCATCATGACATCGAACAGGTCAGTGATGTGGCACTTGTCGTAGGGGCTGGTCATGACGTTGACGTAGCCGATGGGGCGGGTCGGGTCGCACTCGCGCGCGAGCTTGGCCAGGGGTTCGAAGTAGGCGCGGGAGTCGGGGTCAGTCGTGTCCGGCTCGTTGGCGATGGACCACAGCACCACGCTGGGGCGGTTCTTATCGCGGGCGATGAGCTCGCGGATGGTGTCCGAGTGGTGCGCCTGCGTCTTCTCATTGACGCTCTCGGGGCTGTACGTCTTCTTGGCGGTGGTGCCGAGGATGCCGCCGGCGACGGCCATGTTGAGGCCCACGGCCGGGGTCTCGTCGATGACGACGATACCGTGCCTGTCGCAGTAGTCCATCCACTCCTCTGCGTAGGGGTAGTGGCTGGTGCGCAGGGAGTTTGCACCGATCCAGTGGAGGAGCTCCATGTCGCGCTGTACGGACACGTCGTTGTGTGCCTTGCCCAGCGTCTCATGGTCCTCGTGCATGCCGAAGCCTGTGAAGTAGAAGGGTTTGCCGTTGATGAGGAACTCGTGTCCCCTCACCTCGACGGTGCGGAAGCCGAACTGCTCACGGTAGTAGTCGACGACCGACTCGCCGTCGAGAAGCTCGATCCGCAGGGTGTACAGGTTACCCTCGCCGGGGGCCCACAGTGTGGGCTTGTCGACGGTGAGTGTTCCCTTGTCACCAGTACCCGTGACCTCGGCCTCTTCGATGGTCACCCGGACATCGCCCGGGGCGGACTGCGTGACCTCGTAGTGGCACACGCCGTCCATCCCAGCAACGATGCGCACATCGCACACGTGGCGCTCCGGCTTGTTTACCAGGTAGATGGTGCGGTGAATGCCCGTGTAGTTGTAGAAGTCGTGCATATACTCCTGACGCAGGCGACCGTCCGGAAGCTCCACGATCTCGCCCGGAGGGATGCACGTCATGTCCAGGCGGTTGTCCACCTCGACGATGACCTCGCACGTCGTGCCCGGGGTGACACGCTCGGTGATGTCGCACTCGAACGGCAGGTAGCCACCCTTGTGACGGCCCACCTCCTCGCCATTTACGCGCACGACGGCGTGGTGGGTAGCAGACCCGAAGCGGAGGCTGACCTTGTCGGTGAAGGAGCGGGGGATGAAGATCTCCCGCTTGTAGTAGTAGACGCCCACGTGGTCGCGGACCTCAGAGTCCGCGAACACGTCGTTGACGGAACCCGGTACGGCCATCTCGCGGTCATAGTTCGTCCCGTCGAGGGAGAACTGCCAGAACCCATCGAGGGGCAGCAGGTCGCGGGTTTCATTTTGCTGAGGCTTAAGCATTCTGGATCTCCTCTACGTGTGCGCGGATCTTCTCGTCGGCATCGATGCCAAGTACCTGGCACAGAGCCTGGACCGGATCGGACTGTCCCTTCGCTTCGTTGATCTCGTCGGCGCGGGTGTCCTTTATGTCCTCGGTCGTCAGGCAATAGACGATCCACGCGGCGATGGAGAATGCAGCGCCGTCGCCGTGGGCGATGCCGTAGATCGGCACCGCGCGGTTCTGCTGCTTCGTCGCACCGTCGATGGCGATCTGCGCGAGGTTGTGGCGGATGTTCGGGTTTTCAAAGCGCTCGATGAGGCTGGCGCGGTAGTCGGTCACATCCATGGGCAGGCCCTGAGCGGCCTCGTCCCACAGGGCTTCTACCTTCTCGCGCACATCGGGATCATCGATCGCGTCGGCGACGGTCTCGTGCCCCTTGAGCTGCCCGTAGTAGGCCATGAGCGAGTGGGAACCGTTAAGTAGCCACAGCTTGCGGTGCTCGAAGGGCTCGATATCCTCAACGAACTCCACGCCGGCCTTTTCCCAGTTCGGGCGGCCTGCGGGGAATTCGCCCTCGATAACCCAGCTGGCAAACGGCTCGGTGACAACCGGTGCCTTATCCGCAAAGCCGGTCTCCTTCTCCACCAGCTCGATGAGTTCATCGGTGGTGGCGGGGGTGATCCTGTCGATGGACGTGGTGGGGAAGGTGACGTTCTCGTCCATCCACGCCTTCAGCTCGTCGTCTGCCACGGCATAGACGGCCTGCTTGCACTTTTCCCCGTTTCCGGAGACGTTGTCGCAGCTCATGATCGCGATCGGGCCGGCACCGGAGGCCTTGCGGGCGGTGAGCCCCTTCGCAATCCTCTGGGGCGCGGAGTTGTCCGAGGTGTCGTCGTAGCCGGCCTCGGTAATCGTGAGGGTGACCACCTTCACGTCGGAGCTAGCCATGAGCTCCATCAGGCGCTCCACGTTGGCAGCGGGCTGCGTTTCCGTAATCGTCTCAATGAGATCAAAGGTGTCGCCGTCCTTAGAACGGGTGACCAGCGTGTACTTGTTGTCCTGCGCGGTGAGCAGGTCGCTCATGCGGGCAGAGCGGCCGGTGAAGGAGACGTAGTTCCAATCCAGGTCCGCCTCGTGTGTGTACCAGACCTGGTGGGCGCGGTGGAAGGCACCTAGTCCGAGGTGTACGAGTGTGCTCATAGCTTGAATACCCTCCTGGGTGAATTGTCAATAAGGTCTACGATGATGTCCGCTGCACGATCCTCCGTCAGGCGGTGCTCGGCAACGAGACGTGCGAGGTAGCCTGCCTCCACGCGGCGCGACGTATCGTGACGTGCGGGGATGGAGCAGTAGGCGCGGGTATCATCAATGAATCCCGAATAGCGGGAGAATCCTGTCGTGCCGGTCGTGGCGGCACGGAAGCGTTTCATGGCATCGATCTCGTCGATGAACCACCACGGCGCGCCCACGTAGGCGGCGGGGTAGTAGCCGGCGATCGGGGCGATCTCGCGGGAGAATGCCGTCTCGTCCATGGTGAACATGACGAAGTGGAAGTCCGGGTTCTCGCCGAAGTCCGCGAGCAGCGGCTGCAGGCCGTTGATGTAGTCCAGTGCGAAGGGGACATCGTGGCCGGTGTCGGGGCCAAACTTCTTTAGCGCCGAAGGCGAGCTGTTGCGGTAGACGCCGGGGTGGATCGTCATGACGAGGCCGTCGTCCTGGCTCATCTCCGCGAAGCGGTAGGTCATGTTCCCCTCGAAGGCCAGTGCCTCCTCGAAGGTGGCTTCGCCGCGCATCCCCTTATGCAGCAGTTCCTGCGCCTCAGCAGCAGAAAGTGGCTGGGTTTGGCAGTTGTGGATGCCGTGGTCGGTGCTCACTGCGCCGTGGTCGATGAAGTACTGGCGGCGGTTCCGCATGGCCTGCAGGTAGCCCTCGTAGCCAGTCTTTCCGTCGCCCGCAGTATCGATGAGCTTTTCGACGTTCCCCTTGAAACCCGGGTTGTACATCTTGGTGTAGGCATCGGGGCGGAACGTGGGGAGCACGCGCGGGGTGAAGGAAGCATCGGCGCGCAGGGTGGCGTGTGCCTCGAGGTCATCGAGCGGATCGTCGGTGGTGGCCAGGACGTCGAGCTTAAATGTGTCTGCGAGCTCGCGCGGGCGGAAGTCGGGCTGAGCCAGAACCTCGCTGAGATCGTCGTAAAGCGAATCTGCCTGCTCCGAGCAGATCCGGGAGGGATCAATGCCGAAGACGTGGGCAAACTCCTGCTCGACCCAGTACCCCGTGGCGGTGCCGGCGTAGAGGTCCCAGTTCTCGCAGAACAGGCGCCAGGCGTGTCGCGGACCCTTGCCTTCGTGCCCACCGACTTGGAGTTCCTCCATGTCGATGCCGGCGGAGTGCAGCACGCGGGTGAGGTAGTGATCGGGGCTGATCAAAAGCTTGGTGGGGTTCGGGAACGCCGTGTTGTCGACGAACATCTGCGGGTCCAGGTGTCCGTGCGGGCTCACGATGGGCATATCCTCCACGTAAAGGTACAGGCGTCGGGCAATGTCGCGCGTCCCCGGATCTGCGGGGAACAGGCGATCAGGATTGTATGCGGGATGCGTGTTCATGCCTTCAACCTAGCTGGGGGAACGCGGCATAGCCGCGTAGTTGCCAACAGTTGCTGTGTGGCTCAAGTCACTGAAATATTTTGACCTGCAGAAATAACACAAAGGTCGTTTCTTTCTGTCACCGGAACTACATATAGTCCAAAATATGCACATTATGTGGGTCGTACTTGGCATCGCTCTCATGCTGGTGCTCAACATGAAATTCAAGGTCAACGCCATGGTGTCGCTCCTCATCGCGGCTCTGACGATCGGCTTCCTGGAGCGAATGGGGCCGGCGGAGCTCTTGGAGACAATCCAAACCGGATTCGGCTCCACCCTCGGCTCGCTGGCAATCATCGTCGTCTTCGGCGCAGTGATCGGCAAACTCATGGTGGACTCCGGTGCCGCCACCCGGCTTGCCGACACCCTCATCGAGAAATTCGGCGTAGGCAAGGTCAAGGTGGCCATGGTCATCGTCGGCCTCGTCTTCGGCCTCGCGATGTTCTACGAGGTGGCCTTTATTATCCTGGCGCCACTCATCATCGCCGTCGCGGTGGAAGCCAAGGTCCCGTTCCTCAAGATCGCAATTCCCGCAGTGGCCGCCACCACCACGGCGCACTCCCTCTTCCCGCCGCAGCCCGGCCCCGTCGCTCTTGTCGACGCCTACGGTGCCGACACCGGCATGGTCTACATCTACGCCCTTATCGTCGCCATCCCCACCGTCATCATCACCGGCTGGGTGCTGCCCCGCTTCCTCGGCGACCTCGACCGCCCCGTCCCCAAACTCATGCGTCCCGACGAGGACATCCCCGCCGACCAGCGCCCAAGCTTCGCCCTCTCCCTATTCGTCCCCCTCATCCCCGCAATCGTGATGATCTCCGCCACGATCACCAAGGCCTTCATCAGCGAGGATTCTGCTGCCTACGAGTGGGTGAGCTTCATCGGCTCCTCCATCCCCGCAATGGCCATCGCCCTCATCGCCGCCATCTACTTCTTCGGGATCAAGCAAGGCCGCTCCATGGAATGGACGATGGGCGTCTTCAAGTCCGCAGTAAAAGGCATCGCCATGGTCATCCTTATCATCGGCGCTGGTGGCGCGCTCAAGCAGGTCATCATCGACTCCGGTGTGGGCGACTACATCGGCTCCCTCATGACCGCGACGAGCATCTCGCCCTACATCATGGCCTGGGCAATTACCGTCCTCATCCGCCTTGCCACCGGCCAAGGCGTGGTTTCTGCCATGACCGCCGCTGGCATCATCTCCGCAGCGCTCATGGATCCGGTGACGGGCACCATTACCGCCGTGAACCCTGCCCTCCTTGTCGTCGCCACGGCTGCCGGTTCCAACACTCTCACCCACGTCAACGATGCCTCCTTCTGGCTGTTCAAGGGATACTTCGACCTCTCCGTCAAGGACACTCTCAAGACGTGGGGTCTCCTCCAGCTCTGCAACTCCATCGTCGGCCTCGTGGTTGTGATGGGCATCTCCGTACTCGTGTAGGAGCTTTTCCCTCCCGGCTGGATCCCTTAACTGCGTAATTGGGTCGGTTTTGGGGGGATTTGTTGAGTTAGCGATCCTGGGTTGGGGTGTGCGTGGGGTGGGTGGTGTGCAGGCTTGAGCTTGGGCGTATGGCTGGGTCCCTTAACTGCGTAATTGGGTCGGTTTT
>NZ_KV821067.1:0-451 GCF_001815555.1 Corynebacterium sp. HMSC073D01
CGGGGGTAGTGTACCCCCTATTTGTCATGCGATGTCTCCTGCCCCGCGTTAGTGTGCGGGGTATGGAAACATTTCGGGGGGATTATTTACGCCTCTACGCTGATTCGATGAACACCATCCTTGGGGTGTACCAAGGCTGGTCTGTTGCAAAACTTGTTCGCGGTGGTGCCGACCCGGCACACGCCCGGGTGATTAAGAAACTATCCGGCATCTACTTCGGCACCACCAGCGCCACCGTCAAACAGGAACGCTGCCGGGCGCGGTCTAGTGCTAACCACCACACACTGGAATCACTGCGGGAAATCGAACGCCACGTAGCCAAACTGAAAAACAAAAACAACGCCTGGCAGCTCCGCATCGGCCTTTTGCAGCAACCCGCCGACCAGGCGGCAATAGGCCACCGCGCCAAAGAACTGTTGGCCGCGATCAATGGCACGGGGGTGGAGAACCC
>NZ_KV821068.1:0-209 GCF_001815555.1 Corynebacterium sp. HMSC073D01
ACCATCACGATGGAGACGATCCCCCAGTGACGCGACCGCTTCGAAGGCGGGTCCTCTACCCCCATCCCCGCGACTATGTCCGGGTTATCGTCACCGATCATCGTCGCTAGTCGACGATTATTCTCCACCGTCTCCTCGTACCTATCCCATTGCTTTTGGTCCCGCCGGTCCGAGATAATCCACCAGGCACCCGGGATAACGAACACCAA
>NZ_KV821069.1:0-55622 GCF_001815555.1 Corynebacterium sp. HMSC073D01
TAACCCGACCAGACCCACAAAAGTTATCCACAAGCGCAAAAATCCCCGTGGAAATTCCACGGGGATTGGTGCGTGTACTAGGCGAGTTCGACCAGCGTCTGACCACCCTGAACCGCGTCGCCTTGGGCAACGAGGATCTTGCCCACGGTGCCGTCGGCGGGAGCGGTGATTTCCGTCTCCATCTTCATGGCTTCGAGGACGATGACGACCTGGCCGGCCTTCACTTCGTCACCCTCGGCCACGAGAATCTTGAACACGGAGCCGGCCAGTGGTGCGGTGATACCGTCACCGGAGGCAGCCGGTGCTGCATCGGCGCTTGCGGCACCGGCACCTGCTGTGCTGGAGCCACCAATGTTGATGGAACCGAGCGTGCGGCGCTCCTCCTCTACTTCGACGTCGACATCGTAGGCGATGCCGTTGACTGTTACCTTCAGTTTCATGGGTTTCTTCTCTACCTTCTACGATGCTTAGACGTTGAGTGCGTGTCGTTGTTGGAACCTGCGCCCCTGGGAAGCCCAGGTGTCGGTGCGGGCGAAGCGAACAGCCTTGACTGTGCCCCTGTTGCCTAGGTAGGCAGACACAGCGGCGGCAATCGCCATGAGCGTGTCCTCCGGAATATCGGCATTGAGGCGCTTTTCCATCTGCTCGAGGCGGCGCTCCGTCTGGCCGAGGCGGTGCTGGAGGTCACGCACCATCTCAAAAAGTTCAGCTTGTGTGGGCTCATTCATGTGTATTCACAGCCTTCTTACATCGGGGTAAGGCCGTGCTTCTTGAACGGCCTGGTTTCGCGCTTGTTTGCAAGGACCTCAAGAGCCATTGCAATTTCAGCGCGCGTATCGGCAGGATCAATGATGTCGTCCACAAGGCCACGGGAGGCGGCCATGAACGGCGTGGAGAAGGTGTCCTTGTACATCTGCGTCAGCTCCTCGCGACGAGTCGCAGGATCCTCGGCAGCGGCGATCTCCTTGCGGAAGACCACGTTGACGGCACCTTCTGCACCCATGACGGCGACCTCAGCGGTCGGCCATGCAAGCACACGATCAGCACCCAAGTCCTTCGAGCACATCGCGAGGTGGGAACCACCGTAGGACTTGCGCAGCTCAATGGTCACCAGCGGGACGGTTGCGTGGGAGTAGGCGTAAAGCATCTTCGCGCCGTGGCGAATGATGCCGCCGTGCTCCTGTGCGACACCGGGCAGGAAGCCGGGGACGTCGACAAGCGTCACGATCGGGATGTTGAAGGCGTTGCAGAAGCGAACGAACTCTGCGCCCTTATCGGAGGAATCGATGTCCAGTACACCGGACATGACCGAGGGGTTGTTCGCCACAAAACCAACGGTGCGGCCGGTGATGCGACCGAAGCCAACAACAAGGTTGCGGGCAAAGCCGGCCTTGACCTCAAGGAAGTCTCCCCAGTCGGCGATCTTCCTGATGATGTCGCGCACGTCGTAGCCCTTCTTGCCTTCCACCGGGACGATGTCGCGGAGCTCCGGGTCGGGCTCGACGTTGTAGTCCGGGTCAACGATCGGGGGCTCTTCGGTGTTGTTTTGCGGCAGGAAGCTCAGGAGCTTCTGCGCGATGAGGATCGCTTGCTCGTCGTCGTCGGCAACGAAGTGGATATTGCCGGACTTCGTCATGTGAGCGTCAGCGCCACCCAGTTCGTCCTGGGTAACTTCCTCACCGGTGACCTGCTTGATCACGCCCGGGCCCGTGATGAACATGTGAGCCTTGCGGGTCTGAATAATGAAGTCGGTCAGTGCCGGGGAGTACGCAGCACCACCGGCGCACGGGCCGGCGATGATGGAGATCTGCGGCACGAGGCCACTGAGCATGACGTTCTGGTAGAAAACCTTGCCGTAGCCGGACAGGGAGTCGATGCCCTCCTGCACGCGGGCTCCGCCGGAATCGTTGAAGAAGATGAACGGCGTGCCGGTGGTAGCCGAACTCTTCATGGTGTTAGCCACCTTGTTGGACTGCATCTCACCAGCGGAGCCACCCATGACGGTGAAGTCCTGGGAGGCGATGTGGACGGGGCGGCCGAGGACAGCTGCCGAGCCGGTGACCACGCCGTCGGCGGGTGCATCGGCCTTATCCATACCGAAGTGCGTCGTGCGGTGCTTGGCAAACATGCCGACTTCCGAGAAGGTGCCTTCGTCGACAAACTTTTCGATCCGCTCGCGGGCGGTCAGCTTGCCACGGTCATGCTGCTTCTGAATGCGCTTTTCGCCGCCGCCAAGGCGGACGCGCTCTTTTTCCTTTTCGAGGTGTTCGAGTCGCTCCTGCATTGAGCGTTCTTCAGCCATGTGTTTTCTTCCCCTCCTTTACGCCGGCTCGACCTTGACGGACTCTTCGCGGCCACCGACCGACACACGGTAGGTAATCGGCTCGCGGATCGCGTTGGCAGCACCGGAAGCGGCTTCTGCCTCGCGCTTGAGCTGCTCCTCGGTCTTGCCCACGTTCTTCGGGCCCTCGGGGCGCTCCTGGAAGAACTTGGGTGCGACGCCCGGGAACATAGCGTTGGTGAGGACATCCTCGTCAGTGCCGTCAAAGCCCTCGAGCTTCTTGGTCTCCTCGACGAGCTGATCCCACTCGGGTTCGAGCAGATCTGCCGGACGGCAGGTAATGGGCTCCTTCTTGGTCTGTTCCTGAGCCTGCTTGACAAGCTCGGGGTTACGCTCACCGGGGCACTCGCCGTAGTAGCCGAGCATGAGGTCGGCGAACTCGGCGGTGAGAACCTTGTAGCGACCCATGAGGACGTTGAACACGGCCTGCGTACCAACGATCTGGGAGGACGGGGTAACCAGCGGCGGGTAGCCTGCGTCCTTGCGGACGAGCGGAACTTCCTTCATCACTTCATCGATGCGGTCGCCCGCGCCCTGGGCCTTGAGCTGGCTTTCCATGTTGGAGAGCATGCCACCCGGGATCTGGGACTGGAAGATGTTGGTGTTGACCAGGGTCTTGGACTCAAATTCTGCGTACTTCGGGCGGACGGCCTTGAAGTGATCGCGGATCTTCAGCAGCTTGTCCATGTCCAGGCCGGTCTCGTAGCCGGTTCCTTCAAGCATTTCGACGAGAGATTCCGTCGGGTTGTGGCCAGGTCCGAGAGACATCGAGGAGATGGCGGTATCGACAACATCGGCACCAGCTTCGATGGCCTTCATGAGGGTAACCATGGTGACACCCGTGGTCGAGTGGCAGTGGACGTTGATCTGCGTATCCTCGCCGTACTTTTCCTTAATACCCTTGACTATGTCGTAGGCGGGCTGCGGCTTGAGCAGTGCTGCCATGTCCTTGAGGGCGATGGAATCAGCACCCATGTCGAGCAGGCGGCCGGCCAGGTCAATGTAGCCCTGGACATCGTGGAGCGGGGAGACCGTGTAGCAGATGGTGCCCTGTGCGTGGCCGCCGACCTTCTTCACGGCGTTCATTGCGTGCTCGAGGTTACGGGGATCGTTGAGGGCATCAAAGACGCGGAATACGTCCATGCCGTTTTCGCGGGACTTCTCCACGAACTTGTCCACCACCATATCTTCATAGTGGCGGTAGCCGAGGAGGTTTTGACCGCGAAGCAGCATCTGAAGACGGGAGTTGGGCATCAGTTTGCGGAAGGTCCGCAGCCTCTCCCAGGGATCTTCATTGAGGAAGCGGATGCAGGAGTCGTAGGTTGCCCCGCCCCAGCATTCCACGGACCAGTATCCCGCCTGGTCCATTTCCTCACAGATACCCACCATGTCTTCCATGGCCATTCGCGTTGCCATGAGAGACTGGTGCGCATCGCGCATTGCCAATTCTGTGACACCGATTTTCCTTGTGGCGTTAGAACTCATACTTACTAACCTAGGCGAGTGACTTCATTCCTGCATATCAGAATGGTGTGACGTAAGGCGCTTTTTGGGTTTGTTCCCACAAACGATTGATCAACAATGCCCGAATTGGATAAAACCCCAGTTCGTCAGACCAATTTCAAACAGCGTTTGCCATTTGTGAAGTTTATCACACACCCCTTTTATTGTGACTTAGCGAGACCCCTCTTTTCCCCCACCATCAAGACATCCGCCAGACGTAAAGCTACAGTTACAAGAAAACCGCCCGATAGTATTCAGAGGAGCATCTCCCCCGCCATGAAGAAAACGCTCTGCGTCGTCTTGACCATCTCCGCCATCATGTTCACGGGGTGTACGTCCCCAAACAAGAGCGCAGAAGTCACCGAGACAGCGATCACGACCCGAACCGCACAGGTTACAGCCTCGCCAGAGGCCTCTGAATCAGCAAGCTCGTCTGCTGCAGAAACGAAAAAAGAAAAGAAAGGACGGAAAAAGACCCCGCGCACACTCGTCGAAAGTGGATCTACTGTTGTCGTTACCGCCGACGAGGACGAGCCCGCTGACAGCGACCGAAAGGAGCCAACCGCACGCCGAAGCGCACAGCGTGAGCACGCAGCCCGACCAGAGAACGGTGCGCCCGTGGCGCCGGTCATTACCGACGACGATTTCAGCCAGCCGTCGAATAGCGAGAACGAAGCCCCCGCGGACAAAGAAAAGACAAGCAACGGCGTGACGTGCTACAACGAGAACGGCTATGTTTTCATTTCCCGGAACAACGGGAAAAACGGTTTCTCCGCGCAGGTCACCGAAGGCGACTCCCCGGAGCTGGAAAGCCTCGGTGCGACCACCGACGGCGGATCTCTTGCCTACGATGCCTCCGTGGGCAACGGTGACGTGGAAGTAATAAAGGACGGATCCACCTATCGCTTCGTAGGGAACGCCTACCTCGACAGCGATAACGACGGAGATTCCTCTTTCGACTTCTCAGCCACGTGCCCGCAGTAACGAATGCCAGCGTACTGAGTACACGTTTCGGTGAGATTACGGTAGTCACCCAGGGCAACCGCGTGGTGAGGGTGGTTCTGCCCGGCCACGACGCACCACTGGCTGCCCCCAGCGACGCGAGCGAGCGAGCGGCAACGCACATCGCACAGTACCTCTCGCGCTCTAGGACACAGTGGAACCTAGATATCGCTGTCCCCGCAGGAACTCCGTTCCAACTCGCCGTGTGGCGTGCATTGACCGCAATCCCCTTCGGGGAAACGCGCACGTACGGTCAGATTGCGGAAGCTATCGGGCATCCGCGCGCAGCGCGCGCCGTTGGCACAGCCTGTGCCCTCAACCCCGTGCCACTTCTCGTCCCATGCCACCGCGTCGTGCCTGCCGGCGGTGGCGTCGGCAACTACGCGGGAGGAACTGCGATGAAAGCAGCGCTTCTTGGCATGGAACGCGAGGTTATCGCACATGCAAGCTAGACCAAGGACACCGCGTTAGCGGACGTGCCCGCCCTGAGCGGCGATTTCTTCCAGTGCTTTGGCACCGTTATCCTCATTGACCGCGGCAACGAGCTCCTTGAGTACGCTCACATCGAAGCCTTCCTTCAGCCCGTCACGTGCGGTTGCGCGAACGCAGAAATCCGTGGCAATACCGCACACGTGCAGGTGAGTGATACCGCGGGCGTGAAGCCAATCCCCTAGGGATTCGCCGTCGCACGCTCCCTCGAATCCTGAGTATGCGGCGGAGTACTCGCCTTTAGTAAATGTGGCCTCGATGTACTTTTCCGCCGGCGCGAGGGCCGGGTGCAGGGCGGCACCTTCCGTCCCCTTCACACAGTGGACGGGCCAGGTATCCACATAATCGGGATGATCTGAAAAGTGTGTGCCCGGATCGATATGCCAGTCTTTTGTTGCCACAATCGCTCCGTAGTAGCTGCGGTGTCCAGCGACAAAAGAGGCGATGGCGGCAGCTACATCTGCGCCTCGTTCGGTAGCGAGGGAGCCACCGGGGCAGAAATCATTCTGCACGTCGACGATAATGAGGGCAGTATTTTCCCCAGCGGGCGCGTTGCCGGTGTGCGTGGCTGTTGTAGAGGCCTCAGCGGAACTCATCCTTTTTCTCCTTGTCCAGTAGTGAACGCTCGAAAGTGAACGCTGTAGAGTGTGGGTTTTGGACTCAACAGTAGTCTTTCATGTGTAACAATGGCATCGCGCATGCGCTAGCGAAATGACGAGTAATGACGAGTAATAACGCTGCTGAAACCGCCAACGCTGAAGCGACCATCACAGAAGCACCTAGCGCCCGAACAACAAACACCGACAAAAATATGAAAGGTACGCCAACCGTGCGACACTCTCTGACGGCATTCGCTGTGCTTGTAGCCCTCTGTTTTCCTGGAATTGGAGTGGCTCAGCAACTCCCGGGTGGAGTGAGCGTCCAAGAGGTGCAGGCAGCCATCTCTCAGCCCATTTCGGTTCCTGCCGGGCAAACGATCACGGTAGACCTGGGTGTTCCTGTTCAGGCACAGTACTCGGGCGACGGGTGGCAGGTGTCTACATCAGGGACACAGGTGACGGTTACCGCACCTGCAGGAGGCGGTTCCACGATCTCCGTTCCTGCACAGGCCGCAGGTTATTCGGCGACCATCACACTGGTATCCGACCCAGTTGTCGCAGCTCCAGTCCCGAACACCAACGATGAGAGTGGCAACGACTCGGGGACGAACGATGCGGAACAGCCAGACACCACATCCGACGTGGGCAACGGGACAGCCGACTCCACCCACCCTGCGCGCGAGCAGGCATCCCCAGTGAGCGATACGGACGCCCGGCGCATTGACCTCACTGCCACGGTGTCCGGCAATACCATTACCTCACAGCTCGGGCTCCTGGAGGCGGCACGCTTGTACAACGAATTCTCCGGCGTCGACCAGGAGGGACTCTCCATCCGCTACGTCGATTCGACGGGACAGATCATCAAGGGTGTCAAGAGAGCAATTGACAAGGAGTCCCGGACGCTGACGCTCACCTATCCGGAGGGCGAGACCCCGGATAATCCCTTCATCATCCAGGTCATCCGAGACAAGGACACAGCAATTGCCGTCGTGACGCTGACGGACCCAGATGCCCCTTCCGGCGCGACAGTAGGAAACAACGAGGAGGATCCCACGGCGCCGAACAAAAATGCAACGCCGGGGAAGGACAAGGAGAAAAACGGCGGCTCCTCCGTGACCTCTTTCATCGGCATCGCCGCACTCGCCGGTGTCGGTGTACTCGTTCTCCTCGCTGTCATCCTGACTGTCGGGAGGAAGAGGAAGTAGGATGGCTTCGCTGTATTCACGGCTAACAGCCCTCGACGGCAAAGGCTACGGCGCCTACAAGTCGCTCGTTGGTCGTTATGACCTGGGGCGGATGACGCTTGCCATAGACCGCGTCCAGTCAGATCCGTACGCACCGCCGTCGAAAATGCATGTGGAGCTTCCCAACCCGGCACCTGATTTCCACCCGGTTCCGGTGTGTGACCAGGTGGTCCGCGCTGTGGCGGGCGCTTTCCGAGGTCACCGCGATATAAGCATCGACAGCCCGGGGCAGGAGGTTCTTCCGACGGCTAGCTGCGTCGACCGCAACGGGACGCTCCACATCCGGTTTTTTGTGCAGCTTCCGGCGCGTGGGCGTCGGATCCTCGGCCGTGCCGCAGCTCACCTCATCTGCGATGATCTTCCTGACGCTCTGGAGGACGCTTTCGAGGGCTTCGACCCAACCGCCGCAGTTCAGCTCTACAACCAGCAGGAGAGGATGCGCGCAGCGCTCGGCGAAAATGTCGCTTTTATCGCCGACGGGGCGATCCTCCCCCGCGCCACCGGCACTTCTCCCCTGCCACTTACCGGTGCCGTCCCGTTCCGCTCTCCGGAGTCTTTGCGTACGAACATTGCCGGCGTGACAGGGATGGGCATTCCACGAGGTGTCACCGTCATCGTTGGTGGAGGTTTTCACGGAAAATCAACGCTGCTCAACGCTCTTTCGCTGGGAGTGTACAACCACACGCTTGCCGACGGCCGCGAGTACGCAGTCACGAATCCAACCGCCGTGCACGTGCGCGCCGAGGACGGCCGTGCGGTGGCCGGGGTGGATATCTCCGAGTTCATCTCTTCGCTCCCCACCGGCGCAGATACGACTCACTTCACCACTGCAAACGCCTCCGGTTCAACCTCGCAGGCGGCCTCAGTCATGGAGGCGCTGGAGGCCTGCGCTGAGGTTTTGCTTATCGACGAGGACACGTCGGCCACCAATTTCATGATCCGCGATGCGCGGATGAAGAAGCTCGTCACCGCTGAGCCCATCACACCGCTGGTTGATCGTGTCCGGGCACTGTGGCGCGATCACGGCGTGTCCACTGTCATCGTCGCCGGTGGCTCCTCCGCATTTATCGATGTCGCGGACACCGTCATCGCGATGGAAAATTACGAGCCCCGTGATGCAACTGCTGCTGCGAAGGAGCTAGCCGAACCAGTCGACGAACAGGCCCCGTTTGCTCTGCCCAAGCCACGTATAGTCGCAGCGTTGAAAACACAGCACGGTAAGCGGAAAAAGCAACCACAAGCCAAGGATGCGGGGACGATCCGCCACGGCAAGGAAAACGTCGATATTTCCGCAGTGGAGCAGGTCGTGTCCCGCTCGCAGACAGCGGGTATCGCCCGCGCCCTCGGCTGGATGGAGGATCACGTCGATGGGCGCACCCCCCTTACCCAGCTTGCCGAGGACGCCACCGCAGCCACCAGTGCCCTCATCCACGGCGATGATCACCCCGGAGCGCTTGTTATGCCCCGCCCTCTCGAGGTCGCGTTCGCTCTAAGCCGGCACCGAGGGCTCAAGGTCTAGCATCGTTCGAGGCCACAGACGTGTTCCCCTCCTGTGTTACGGTATGAGAAAAGCACTTCAACTCTGGGGGTTTTGACATGACAAACGCAAAGAAGCCATTCACTTCCGTCGAGATATGCGCCGGCGGTGGTGGCCAAGCGCTTGGCCTTGAACGTGCTGGATTCGAGCACCTCGCCGTTGTCGAGATTGATTCAAACGCATGCGAAACGTTGCGTCTTAATCGAGGCGAAGAGTGGAACATCGTCGAGCAGGATGTCCACACGTTCGACGGTGCACCATACAAGGGAGTTGACCTTTTCGCAGGCGGGGTACCATGTCCCCCTTTTTCGATTGCTGGAAAGCAGCGTGGTCCCGAAGATGAACGGGATCTTTTCCCGCGTGCGTTGGATCTAATCGATCAAATTAAGCCACGCGCCGTCCTCCTGGAAAACGTTAAAGGTCTTGGGCAGAAGCGATTTGATGACTATCGCGCCAAGATAATTGAACGGCTGAATCAAATGGGTTACGACGTCTTTTGGGAGCTCATTCAGTCTGCTGACTACGGCGTGCCCCAGTTGCGGCCCCGATTCATACTTGTAGCGCTGCGTAAAGAGTACTCGCCCTACTTCGAATTCCCAGAACCTATGCCACACCGTATCACGGTTGGAGAGGCTCTTCACGGCCTCATGGAGGAAAAAGGCTGGCCTGGCGCTGATCTGTGGGCTAAACGCGCCAATAATGTCGCACCAACGCTAGTAGGCGGTTCAAAGAAACACGGTGGACCCGATGTCGGACCGACACGTGCTCGAGCAGCATGGGCCAAATTAGGTGTAAGAGGTACCTCGATTGCAGAAGAAGCTCCCGGCGTGGACTTCACCACAGACGCTGATATCGACATGCCTCGACTTACGGTGCGTATGGGAGCTGTTATCCAGGGTTTTCCAGAAGATTGGAAATGGGCTGGTGGTAAGACGGCTCAGTGGCGCCAGGTTGGTAATGCCTTTCCCCCACCAGTAGCAGAGGCCATCGGCACTGCGATCAGCAAAGCTTTAAGACAAGTTGAGGTCTTCCCTTGCCAGGAGTCAATCGCGTTTTAATACTGGTTTTTGATAGAAAGCTACGAGCATGAACACAAGCATCATTTCCCGAGCCCGCAAGCAGTTTCATGCCGATCTAACGTCAAGCGATGGTCCATTATGCTTGCTTAAAGATGGCGATCAATTTTGCATGGCGAGCAATGCGGATAGGTCGCAGACCACTTCTAAAGCCGTCTCTTTATCTATCGCAAAACAATTAGGGGCAGCTCCGCGGTTATCAAAACCACAAGGGCAAACGATGGGCAAACTATTTGAGCAGGCGGTAAGGGACTTTTTGCAAACGTGTCTACCGCATCTATATCACGTGCGTCCCGGCCCCTGGCGTGTTGCTAACGTGGGAGAAAATCGCAGAGAGGATCAACTAGCGAAGTACTACCCGTATCGACATCTCGATGATCTCGCACATGCTGTGGATGAAAATCCTGGCCTATTGGCTGTCCTTGGGAACCTGTACATGGTTAGTCCCGATGTCCTAGTAATTAGGGACGCACTCTCAGACGATGCCATCAACAAGACTGAAAATGTTGTTGACGGATTTTCAGCAACCTATTCTCCTGTGAGAGCAACAAACGTTCCTGCTTCGTCAAACTCCGAACCTGCTTTTATCCATGCAGTCATTTCATGTAAATGGACGATGCGGTCCGACCGAGCTCAAAATACTCGCTCTGAAGCCCTGAACCTTATCCGTAACAGGAAAGGACGGACACCCCATATTGTGGCGGTGACTGCGGAGCCCTCCATTTCCAGGATCGCCTCTATCGCGCTGGGAACTGGAGACATCGACACCACATACCACTTTGCTCTTCCTGAGCTCATCACTGCGGTCAAAGAGACCTGTAACGATGAGGCGCTACTCATGCTCGACACTCTCGTCACAGGCGACCGTTTGCGAGACATTTCCGATCTACCGATTGACCTCGCTATCTAAAGCCAATCTCAAGGGGCTACTGCAGCGGGCCCATACTCATAATCTGCTTCCACAGGTTCCACTGATCCTGCAACTGATGGGCAGTGTCCGGCGAATCTTCGTCGGCTGTCAGCGTGCCGTCTTTCAGGTGTGCATCGACGGTAATGACTTCCTGGTTGTCGTAGAAGAGCGCACGATGGCCCGCCGCGCCGTAGCGAATAACAGGCGTGAGGTTCATACCATCGACGGACAGGGGCGCGTTGGGCCGAGTATCCACGCCGGTAATCGCGGCAATGGTGGGCACAATGTCCAAGGTGGAGACGAGCTCGGTGCACACTGTGCCGGGTTTAGTCACCCCAGGCCAACGGACGACGAACGGGGTGGAGTAGTCATCGTCGACAGGGTTGGGACTGACAGCGACAATGACGGCTTCCGGATTGAGGTCCGAGACATCCATGTCGAACCGCCGGCACTCAATGAGCTGTAGTCCTCCTTCACCAAGATATTCGGTAGCTGTAAGCGGGATAATCTCTTCAATTCTTGTTTGTGGCTTGCGCTGTTGGTATTGGCCGGTCAGAAGTGCCAGCCTACTTTCCGCGAAGTCCGCTGAGGTGGTGTGCGCGTTGGTAAAACGGAGCCCACAATCAAGGGGCAGACCATCGTGTTCAGCGGCTGAAATCAAGATGACGTCCATACCCGTTACTTAACCACACTCACCATTCGACACCCGCACACTCCGGCCACATGCGCACCTACAATGGCGAAAAGAGACAACGCCGGACATTCCGTTATCAAGGTTCGTCCACCGAAGCACCGTTGACCATCAGTGCATCGACTACCTGTTTCGCCTACTAACCGTTGTGTTGATAACTAACCATTGTGTTAACCGACCGTTGTGTAGTTAACCGACCGTCGTGCTGACTGACCGTTGGGCTAGCTGGCCGTTGTATTGACCACCGTCGTCCTCTTAGGAAAGGAAGGAAAAGTCACGTGGCTGCGCTGAACTCCTCTCCCACTACAGACAGAGTCAAAGCACCTAAGGAATACCCGGATGCTGCGAAGACGAGGTCAACGGCTGCGAATCCACATGTCGAGGACTACGACGTCATCATTATCGGTGGCGGACAAGCAGGCCTTGCGACCGCCTACTACGTACGGAAAAAGACGAACAATTTCCTGATCCTCGACAACCAACAGAAACCCGGTGGTGCGTGGCTCCACGTGTGGGAGTCCATGACGCTGTTCTCTGCGGCAAGCTTCTCCAACCTCCCGGGTCTCCCCATGCCCCCAACACCGGGCTACCCCACCAAACACCATGTCATCTCATACCTCGAGGAATACGAGCGACGCTACCAGCTTCCCGTACTACGCCCCGTGGAAGTGACTGACATTTCCTACGGCGGAGAACACTTCTCTATAAACGGCGCGTGGGCGGCGAAGGAACTTATCGGCGCGACCGGCACGTGGTCCGCGCCCTTTATCCCCAACTATCCTGGGTCCTTTAGTGGTCAGCAATGGCACTCCGCAAACTACCCGGGGCCCGAGCCATTTACAGGGCACTCTGTAGCCGTAGTCGGGGGTGGAAACTCTGCTGCACAGATCGCCACAGAGCTATCGGATGTTTCCACGGTCACCTGGTATACCCGTCGGCCTCCTCGCTTCATGCCCGACGATGTTGATGGGGTCGCGCTGTTTCGCCGAAACAGACAACGGATGCTGGCTATTCTCCGTGGCGAAGACGACCCGGGGCCGGATTCAGATCTCGGCGATATCGTCGTGCTTCCCCGAGTTAAGGAGGCGCGAGATTCCGGCCTACTCACTGCGACACCGATGTTTTCCCACCTTGATGAGTTACACCACGATGACGTGATTTGGTGCACCGGTTTTCGCCCGGCGCTGGGACCGCTGCGTCAGCATCGGGATAATCCGCACCTTCACCTCGTGGGCTACGGCGACGTGGTCGGGCCCGGCGCGGCAACAATTACAGGTGTCGGCCCGTATGCAAAGCAGGCTGCGCGTGCCGCCACCCACGAGCTGTAACAGTCGTTTCGCATAAACAACGTTTTCACGGAAACGGTACGGAAACGGTAAGGAAATGGTTGGGCAACTGGAAAACACACGAATCTGTATCAGGTTCCGCAGTTCGGCATGCCCACTTTCGGGTGTATGCACGGTGTGTCCAATGCCACTCATTCTGTAAGAGATTCTTATATACCTACGTTAATCAATATCCGCGCTGGCAGGTATCTACATTCCTTTTTATGAGCCCTGTACTGGCGTTTTATGAATCCAACAAACCCCTTCGCGCATGCTAGTGTTAGTTAAGTGATTTCTAAGAAAACTCTCGCCGCCGCCACCATCGTGGTGGGGCTCATCACCGGGGCTACCCCTGCGTTTGCACAGCCGTATTACTCCGTCAGCCAGGGAGACAAGGCCATCCTCCTGCCGCCCGGCTCAAATAACGGAAGTAAGTGCACCGTGGGCTATAACGGCAACGGGTTCAGCTACGTCTCCGCACACTGCGGCAAAGACGGTTACGCCGTCCACCTGCAACTCCCGAGCGGCTACACCAGCCCTCGAGTCGGCACTTTTCATCGCTCCCCCGCCGCATCCGTAGACAACGGCGCGGCCAACTTCAACGACTGGGGCGTCATCGAGTGGGATCGGTCTGTCACCATCGGACCAAACCGCTACTCCGGTGATGCGCTTATCGATCCAGATACTGTCACCTCCGGCGACACCGCCTGTGTCTATGGGGACACGACGAGGAAGATCTCCTGTGGCCCGTTTGTCGGAAACCTCGGCAAGACCTTCTTCGTCGATAACGTAACCACGAATCCGGGTGACTCCGGTGGCCCGATGTGGATTCCCGGACGCGGGCTCGTCGGTCTCATCTCGGGTCCAGATATGGCAAGTATGCAGAGCTGGAACGATTCTTGGTCTGTCAACGTCACTCGTGGCGCGCACCCGGGTATCAACGATTCCGGCCACACCGCTGACCAGCGCATACAAATGTTCTCCACATGGGTACACAATGGTTTTGTTCCCAGGGCCACTCCGGTCGTCTCCACCACCACGCCGGAGCCGACGCTGGCCCCCACTAGCGTAAGCCAGCCTGCCCCAGTGGAACCGACACGTGAGCCGCTGCAGCCAGCAACGACAACCGCTATACAGCCGCAGCCACACCCGACGACAGTAGAGCCGACCCCGCAGCCGACGACGGAGTGGCCTACTCCGTCCACAACCACACGCCCGAGCGATCCGTGGACGCCCGAGCCACTCATGACTTTCCACCCAGGTGAGGATGCCCACTTACGCCTCACGATTGGCCCTGACTACGACACCCTGGGCGTCACGCGCCTGGACCCCATCATGGACGAGTACGTGGACAACTCCCTCCTCAAGAAGAAGAAGGCGAAGGCCGTTTCCGAGGTTGAACCTGCGGATCTCAGTGCCCCATCCAACTCCGTAACACCGGCGGAACCACCGCGCACGACTCTGCCTAGTACCCCGGGCAGGGGCTACGTTTCACGCATGCCAGACGACGGTCGTGGCCTGACCACCCCGGAGATTATTGGCATCGCCCTGGGTAACGGCGACTTCTTCGGTTCGATCTGGTCGTATATCCGCCACATTTTCTGGCGGTAGTTTCGATCAGGGGAGCAGAATATGCTCTCCTACGTAAGCGTGTGAGCGCTTCACGTGGGGGCATCCCGTATTCCGGGTGCCCCCACACGCACACGCCCACACACTGGTTTTTTGCAGTGTTATGCTAGCTTCCGTGAAGCTATCACTCATCTCCCTTTCAACTGCGGTCGCCTTCGCGACGATCAGGGGAGGCGTGACCGCTTCCTCTGCGCCGGTCTTCACCGTAATACAAGGCGATCAAATCCTCACCGGGGCACCTGGTTCCTACCCGTCCGGCTCGTGCACTCGTGGCTTCAACGCCGAGGGTTTTAGCTAAACTGCAGCACACTGCAGAAACTCCGGGGACTATGTGTACATCCAGGATACCCAAGGCAGGGTGCAGGGACCTCTGGGGGTTCTCACGAATTCTCCTCGCTACAACGGCTCTAACAAGAACGTTGCAGTCGTTAACGACTGGGCCACGATCTCCTGGGCTGACTCGGTGCGGCTCGAACCAAACCGCTACACCGGGGCTACGATAGTGCCGATTTCCGACGTGCAGCTGGGCGAGACGGTGTGCGTATACGGAAACACCACGAAACGCGAAAGCTGCGGGAATTTCGCTGGTAGGACCGGCACCACCGTCTACGTCGAGCACGCTACGTCGGATCACGGCGACTCAGGAGGACCGCTATGGATCCCGGGCAGAGGACTGATCGGAGTGCTTGCCGGGTCAGATGAGATCGAATAACTATCAACTTTCCTGTTCACCAGGTATCACCTTCAGCTGGACCTCATCCGTGCCACTGCACCGGGGAGTCAACGGCGGAGCGGTTTCTGACGACGATATCTTTCACGTTGCACAGCGTTGGGATCGGCTGGGACGACCCGACCATATCGTCACGGTCTCGGAGAACTCGAATCTCAGCAGCGGAGATTCCACGGCCGAAGGCTCTTCTGACCTGACAGACAACGAAATCTGGGGTGTGGTCAGTGGAGTGATCGCGCTCATTAGCATCCTCGTAGGGCTGGCTCACCAATTCGGATTCGTACGTTAATGCCTATCCGCACGCCTTCGCGCGGGACGTTTGTCGCTCGATGCACTCTTACAGTGAGCACACCATACGCGCGCTACGCGCCGAGGGACTGTGCCAAAACTCGCCCTGTTGGCGTGTCCATCGCGGCAAGTCCCGCTGGCGTTGTATCAGCAATCACCGTGCCACCATCGGTGCCAGCACCGGGTCCCATCTCGATGACGCGATCGGTGGCTGCAATGGCGTGCAGGTTGTGCTCTGCCATGACGACGGTATCGCCACGCTCCACAATGCGCCGAAGCTCGGTGACAAGCAGCGTAGCGTCAGCGGGGTGTAGACCTGTGGTGGGCTCATCGAGAAGGTAAATCGTCGTTCCGCGTGGTGCTTTCTGCAGGTGTGTCGCCAGCTTGATGCGCTGCGCCTCCCCGCCGGATAGTTCTGGCGCACCCTGGCCGAGGCGCAGGTAGCCAAGCCCCACCGCCTGCAGGGCAGTGATGGATTTCATGACTGTCTTGTCACCGGTAAAGACTTCCGCCGCCGCGTCGACGGTGAGGTCCAGAACCTCGGCGATGGTGAGGCCGTTCCATGTCACCTCGAGGGTCTCGTCGTTGAAGCGCCCGCCGTGGCAGGTCGGGCATTGCGTATACGAACCGGGCAGGAAGACGAGTTCCACCTCGATCTTCCCCTCCCCCTTGCATGTTGGGCACTGCCCCTTGGTCACGTTGAACGAGAAGTGAGAGACGTTCCATTTCCGTTTCTTCGCCGCATCGGTCTGCGCGAAAAGCTTCCGCACCCTGTCGAACAGCCCGGTGTAGGTGGCCAGGCACGACCGGGGTGTCCGGCCGATGGGTTTCTGTGTGATCTGGACGAGCTTGTCCACATCCTCGCTTTCCTCTGCCACGCGGGCGATCTCAGAAATGAGGGTGGATTTGCCCGAACCGGACACGCCGACGATGGAGGTGAACTGCCCGAGGCCGAGGTCGATGGTGACATGGTCAAGGTTGTGGGCGGTCAGATCGGTAAGCGGTACGGTTCCGGTCGCCTCTGTTTGTTGCTTGTCGACGAGCGTGACCTCCCTGTGCGCGAGTGCATCATGGGTAGGACTGTCCACAGCAAAGCCTGCGGTCGGCCCCGAGTATAGGACCTCACCGCCGCCTTCCCCGGCGCGCGGGCCGACATCGACGATCCAGTCGGCTTGGGCCACAAGGTCCATGTCGTGCTCGACGATGATGACGGAGTTCCCAGCGTCGATAAGCCTTCTGAGCAGCGGAACCAGAGCCTGGCGCTCCGATGCGTGCAAACCTGCCGACGGCTCGTCGAGAACGTAGAGCACACCGAAGAGTCCCGAGCGGAGCTGAGCGGCCAGCCGTAGGCGCTGGAGCTCACCAGCAGACAGGGTCGTTGTTTGCCGGTCGAGAGACAGGTGTCCGAGGCCGAGCTCGAGGCAGGAGCGGAGGATGGGCAAGAGGGCACCGATGAGGATCCGTTCTGCCTCCTGCGTCGCCGGTTGCGCCTCGATGAGCGTTGTCAACTCTGCCAGAGGCAGGGCGTTGAGCTCGTCGATACGCAGGCCCGCATATGTCACACGCAACGCCTCCTGCTTCAACCGGCGCCCACCACATGTGGTGCACGGGTGAGACTCCATGAAGGACAAGGTGCGAGCGCGCAGCGTGTCCGACTGCGTGGTGGCCAATGTCTTGGTGAGGTAGGACTGTACCGAGTGCCACGTGCCCTCGTACGTGCGCTGTACCTGGTCAGCACCGCGAATGGGGTGGATTTCCACGACGGGCTCCTCGTCGGTGAACAGGATCCAATCCCGATCCTCCCGCGAGAGGTCACGCCACGGCGTGTCCATATCGAAGCCCAACGCTTCGAGGATGTCGTGGAAGTTTTTGCCTGCCCACGCACCCGGCCACGCGGTGATCGCGCCCTCGTCGATGGTGAGGTTCGGGTCCTTCACCATCGATTCTTCCGTGGCCACGTGACGCACGCCGGTGCCTTGACAGTCCGGGCACATGCCCTCGGGGGTGTTCGGAGAAAAAGAATCAGAGTACAAAATACCCATTCCCTCTGGGTACGTACCCACGCGGGAAAACAGCAGCCGAACCGTGTTGCTCATCGTGGAGACAGTCCCCACCGTGGAGCGCGCCGAGCCTCCCGAGGTGGACTGCTGCAGTGCCACCGACGGCGGTAGTCCCTCAATGGAGGCCACCTGCGGATCGACGGCGGAGGCAATGAGCCGTCGGGCGAAGGGTGCTACGGATTCCAGGTAGCGGCTCTGCGCCTGCCCGTGAATCGTCCCGAATGCCAGCGAGGATTTCCCCGATCCACTCACTCCCGTGAAGGCGACGAGCTTCCCCCGCGGAACGTCGACATCCACATGGCGGAGGTTGTGGAGGTGTGCGTCGCGAACCCGGATCATTGAATCTGCTGCAGTACTCATGTGCACCCGATTGTAGGGCACTGTGGTTTTTAATGCTGAGGAGTCAAGAAGGAAGCGAACCAGTGGCGAGGAAATACGGGCTCATGGGCGTGTCCAGCCATAAGGAGGAAATATAACCACTGGAGTGGAGGACCTTCGGTTCCTGCCTCTCAAATTCACACCAAGGGGGACGAGTCTCCGGCTTCAGCCCAGTTCACTATGATCACGCAGAGAGACCAGATCACTATGATCACGCCGAGAGAATAGTGGTCGCGCTTCCTACACAGTGACACGCCAGAAGTGGCCCGTTCCCGGCCAGCCGATGAGCGGTTTGTCACCCACGATGTGCGGGGTGTGCACGTGCCCGAGCAACCAGGCAACGTAGTTTTTGGAGCGAAGTTCCGAAGGTGTGGTGGGCAGGCAGGGATTCTTGGAAAGCTCTCCTGTGAGGCTTGTGTGCAAAATACCCACGTGTGCGACATCGGGCGAAGACTGCCGGTGTGCAATGGGGTACGCATCGATGACATGTCTGTAGTCATTGCGCTCCCCCACGTTTAGTGCATGAAAGATAACGGGAATCGAAGGGAAACGTACCGACTCAGCCTGGGAGGTGCTCCCCGGGCAGAAAATATTTCGATGATCGTGGACCCATGCAAGTTCCAGGTCAAGGTTAAGCGCAGCATCATGGTTTCCCCACACTATGACAAGGGGAAGGCCTAAACCGTCGCTGATCGTCTTGAGAAGCGAAGACGCGCGAGCGACATCTTCTGCGGTTCCGCTCTTGTAATCTACGAGGTCACCGCCGAAAACAACGACATCAACGTCGACGGAATCAAGTACGCTTTCGATCCACGCTGGTCCCGGTGACCATGCGGCCCCCAGGTGCAAGTCAGAGAAATATCCCATCGTTACTCCCAGCGCACAATCCGTGACGTGGGTAGAAATACTATCGGTAATCGTCACCACGCAGCCTCGCTGGCAATCCGGTTCTCACGTCGGCGTTGCAGAACCGTGACGACGATGAGCACCACAGTGGAACTCACCACACCAATCAACGTCATCGCCATGGCCTCAGGCCTATTGCCCTGGTCAAATTGGTTCATAATCCACGGAGACAACAAGTTGAGATCCGCGGGGCGGATGAGTGAAGACATAACCAACTCACGGATGCCGACGAGGAAAGAAAGAAGCCAGCCGGCAATTATTCCCGGCAAAAGCAGCGGAAGTATGATCCGGAAGAGTGTGACGGCACGGGTTGCTCCTGCAACATGCGCCGCATCGATGAGTGTCGGAGACACCGAAGCCATCGAAGCTTTCACGTTTTGGACTGCCATGGGCAGGAACATCACCGTATAACCAAGAACGAGAATCCATCGGGTCCCGTACGGCGTTACCGGAAGCCAGGGGGCGTTCCACAACAAGATGAAGCCCACCGCCATAACTATTCCAGGGACTGTGTCCGGCGCGACGGATAGAAAATCATTCACCCTTGCCAGCACGTATGCGCAGACTCGGTGAGCTGACAGTGCCACGGCGGTAGCGAGGACGATCGCTGCTGTTGCACCGATCAAACCGAGTCCCGCCGAATTAACCAGCGCTTCCTGTGCACTGCTCTTTTTCAGAACAATCTCAAAGTAATCAAAGGTGAGGTTCGTGGGAGTTGGTGGCTGCGAACGGAGAATAGTCATCGCTCCGAGCACGATGGAGATGTACGGGATGATGACACTCACCAAGAATACGGCGGTCGTATGCAGCCAGATCCCAGCCATGCTGAGCGTTGACGGCGCTAGTCGCACAGGCCGAGCGACGCGTCCTCCACTAGTCCCATCATTCCTTGACACGTACTGTTGGATGGCCCAAACGGTCACGCCGAGTGCGAACAGCACGCTGGAAGAAGCGGCCGCGCGGGAGAAACTGATGGGGTCCACCGTGATGTTCTGATGGATGGAGGATACAAGGACAGGGAACCCGATGGCGTTGCCAAGGGTGACAGGAGTACCAAACTCACCCGCAGCCCTGATGAAAACGATGAGAACACCCAGTGAGTACGGGCCGATCATGTTTGGCGCGATAATCCGGCAGACGATCTCCCACCACGTCGCGCCCTCGACCCGTGCAGCCTCGATGAGAGACGCCGGAACGGTGGAAAACGAGTTCCGCAAAAGGAGGTACAGGAAAGGAAACAGCTCGCAGGCCATGATGAGAGCCATCCCCCAGACCGAGTAGATGACATCATGAGCCACGGATCCTGCTATCTTTCCGAACAATTGCTCGGCTACTCCGCCCAACCTAGTGAAATCCATCCAGGCCATCGCAGCAGCAAACGGTGGTGTCATGAAGGGAACCATGACCACGACATCGATCCAGGAGTGACGTGACAGGGGTGTCCACGCCATGGAAACCGCCAATGGTGCCGCCATGACTGTGGCAAATAGGACAACAAGCACGGAGAGGAAAACGGTGTTTCCCATGACGGTGAGCATCTCACTATGGGCGAGAACCCCAAGAGCTGATGGCTCGTCGCGATAGCCTGTGAAAGCTGTGACCAATACCGATAGCAAAGGCGCAGCAATGAGGACCAACAGTATCGCAAGGATGATGTACGTCGCCGTTCGTTGCTGTACCGCTGGCCTTCCGGCCTCAGTTCCAGCATTCGTCCTGCGACGAGCAGTGTCAGAGTTAGCGTCTGAGGAGACGGGCGCTCTGCCTTCTCGATCTTCCACGGCAACAGCTCCAGTGCGCAATGCTGAACCTGCGCCTACCGTTTTCTCCGTGCTCCTTGCCATTACTTCAGGTAGCGCTCGACAAATTTATCGCGGATATCTGCAGAACTATCGACGATAGTGTCCCAATCATCGCTGAACTGCGTGATCTCACTGTAGTTCGGGCCCGCCTTGGCTTCTACGTCTTCACGCCCGGGAATCATGTTCTTGGATGCTGAGATTTCTTGTGCTTCCTTGGAGAACATGAAATCAGCGAAGGCCTCGGCGGCCTCCTTGTTATCAGAAGACTTCATGATCATGACCGGGCGCGGGGTAATCGTCGTACCGGACGCCGGGATAATGACTTCCAGCGGCTCGCCCTTCTGCTGGCCGGAGTAGGCAGAGTAGTCAACGCCACCAAAAACAACAGCCTTAGAGCCCGATTTAACTGCATCTAGGGCAGGACCGTTTGCGCCCTGTACGACCATGCCGTTAGCAAACAGGGAATCAAACAGCTCCCAGGTCTTGTCCTCGCCCCACTTGGAGACCATCGCAGCGATGAGGTCTGCTGCCGTACCGGATTCGCGTGGATCAGGCATGATGACCTGATCCTTGTACTGCTCATCGGCAAGATCCTTCCAGTCGGTCGGCTTCCCATCGGTTGCCTCGGTGTTAACCACGAGAGCAAGTGCGGAGCCATCACGCCCGATGAACTGGCCAGTAGGCGACACCCATTTGTCATGCACTGCGTCAGAGCCTTCCGGCGTGTACTCCTCCAGCGCACCGGATTCAGCCTGCTTGGAGGCTGCGGACCAGCTGGCGAGGTAGATGATATCTGCCTGTGGGTTGGCCTCCTCGGCCTTGATGCGGGCGGTGATCTTGCCGGTTGTGTCGGCGTAGACGTTGACCTTCACGCCGGTCTTCTGCTCGAATTCCTCGACGAGCGCATCGGTCAGTCCCTGCGGGTTTGCCGAGTAGTAGGAGATTTCTCCGGTAAGGCCCTCAGGTGCCTGCCATTCTGAGGAAGACGTCCCGGCTCCGCCTTCGCTTGCTGAGCTTGTTTCAGACGTTTCCACGGATCCACAGCCCGTGAGCACGAGCGCAGAGCTAGCGATACCTGCGATGAGGCCAACAATTTTATTCTTTTTCATAATCCTAATTCCTTTTTTCGGTTTTCTGGTCTCTGTTTCATTTCCTGCCCGAGGCGAATTTTCATTTTTCACCTGTGCAGACAGCTGCGCTGCACGAACAGTGGTGATAGCAACACCGCACGAATGGTTGCCAAAACATGCCCTTTCGGCGCCGTTCGATGATTAACCTGACGGCGTCGTGGTCACGAGGGTGAGGTTCTCAGAACGGCCAACCTCGCGATTGCTGTACACCAGCCACGGCTCATCAGCGCCCTGCACGTTAACGGTCACCTCGTAACGCCCGCCAACGTAGTGGCACTCCCGCACTCGGGCCGAGTACATTCGCTTCCCTGCCGGGGACTCCGCGTTTCGAGGTTGGGACATCTGCAGTGCATCGGTGCTGATAGAAATGTGTTCTGGCCGCCAGGTTCGTCCGGCCGAGTCTCTGTTCATATGTCCGACGAACGTGGCAACGAAGTCATTGGCTGGATGCGTGTAGATCTCCACGGGGCTCGTGAACTGTACGATTTCGCCCTGTTCCATGACTATGACGCGGTCGCTCATCGCCAGTGCCTCTGACTGGTCATGCGTGACGTAGAGAACCGTCACCCCAAGCTTCTTTGCTAAGGACGTGATCTCTCCACGAATTTGCTGCCTCAGCGCCGCATCTAGGGCTGATAACGGTTCGTCCATGAGGATGACGCGTGGTTGGGAGACGATTGCGCGAGCGATAGCCACGCGTTGCTGCTGACCACCGGAAAGTTGCTGCGGGCGTTGCTGGGCTTTGCTAGCGATCCCCACTTTCTCCAATGCTTCCTGCACGCGTCGCTGTCGCTCCCCCGCCGGCACTTTTCGCTTTCCGACGGTTAGTGGGAACTCAACATTCTTTTCCACCGTCATGTGAGGCCACAGCGCCAAATCTTGGAACACCATGGACAAGCCGCGGCGATTCGGAGGCACATTAATGCCCAGCTCCGCGTCAAAGACGTTGGTGGATCCGAACGCGATTCGTCCCGCATCAGGCGTTTCCAGCCCTGCAATGCAGCGCAACATGGTTGACTTGCCACAACCGGATGGACCGAGAATCGACGCGAACTCCCCTGCATCGATACGAACTGAGGAGGGATGCAGTCCTGTGCCGTCAGAGAATTCTCGTGCCACCCCGTCTAGCTCTATGGATGTGCCTTGCGACGAACTCGAAACGTGACTCTTATCGGCTGCTGCTAGCTCATTCGCCTCTTTGTTTCGATTCGATGCAGCCGACTTCTCGTATGGGTGACTCATTAATCCCACTTTCCGTCGAGGACCATAGACGTTTTGAACGCATCTTGTTCTCTAAGCAGCTCTAGCTGTTGCAGCCGATTTATGATTTTTTCTCGTTTTTCAACTGCGCCTTTTCTACTTGAGTCTTTCTCCGACAGCTCAACAAAGTAAGAATTGTTCATCTCAGTTACTTCAAGATCTGACGTGTAACCAGCCACCTCTATGGGCCACGTACGCTGAATGACAACATTCGACATCGCTAGGTTACGAAGAATGTGAGAAGCTGCTTCTTCCCCACCGAGCTCTTTCTCAAGCTTGCCTGGCAGCAATTCGTTAACTTTGTGGAGCGCTTCTTTTTCCGTTGGAAAGGGAAGCGAACAACTGGTCTCTTTCTTATTCGAGAAATCCACAGTGGACGTGTAAAAGCTTGTGTTGATTTGAGCATCGTAATTTTTGTCGGAAGAATCAAAATTACGTTCCCGGGCTAGTCGCAGCACTTGGTTAACGCCCTCTTTGGCTAGCGCTTGCTCTCCGGATGCCGATAAAGGAAATCTCTTTTTGAAGGTCAGCTCGCAGGAATTCTCCTCTTGAGATCGCTTGACCCGAACTGTCCACCCATGGGCAGCCAAAGCTCGGTCCGGCGTATCCACATATGCCACGGCCTCGACCTTCTGCAGTGTTCCGGCTTGCAGTTGTTCCCTAGCAGACTCGGTCACACCACCGTCAGAATCAACGACAGATGAATCGAGTCGCAACTTGATCTGATAATCATGGTCTGCGACCTCGGCTGCCGTTGCCTGAGGAAGCATCCCTAGAGAAAACTCACCATCGCTACCAGTGGATTGCACGGGAATCAGGTGCATGCAGGCCACTACCGCAGTAGCTATGAACACACTCCCAGTCCTCTTAAAGCGCCCAACCGTAGTTCGAGAAAAACTCACCTAGGTGAATCTAGACTTACCACCATTTCAGTTCAAGGGTTTTAAGAAAGAATTAATAACCTATTCACCTTTGCGAAACTTCTCATGTCTGTTTCACTCATCGATGAAAACCAAGTCAGCACTGTGCGCTACCCCTCACAGGTTCTGAACCAGGTCTCGCTGCGCTTGTTCCGCCCAAAAGAAAAGCCAGGCTACTAATCTTGAGGGTTCACTACCCCTGGTAAGCCACCACAAGACACACGTGAATACCGTGGCGAAGGTGCACTAACCACCTAACAGACAAAGCCACAGGTTGCGTTTTCTGCCTACTTCCCTGGCGCGACGAGACAAACCTCAGCTCAATCCAGCCAATACTGTCGCCTTTGCAGTCGCAACGGCAGGCTATTAGAAGTGAGTTACCTGAGTGGTGGCAGTCTCGGCCACCGTGTTAGCCATCACCATCCCCCCACACACACTTTTATCCGCTTGACCCCGACACGCTGTAAAGACACACGTTTTGGCGCTTAACCCCCGCTTCCCCTTAGCCCCTAAAGTCCACTCCAAAGTCCGGTCGATGAAAGTAGAACTAAAAATAACCCCTTACCTGCATCTTTGCGGGTAAGGGGTTTTATTAGTAGCGGGGGCTGGATTCGAACCAACGACCTCTGGGTTATGAGCCCAGCGAGCTACCGAGCTGCTCCACCCCGCGCCGTATATCCTTTTGGATATCGTGCCTTGCGGCAACGTGTTATTACTATAACGACAGTCACCCCACTTGCCAAATCCCCTGGGCAACTACGGTAAAGTTAATTCTTTATGACCCCTGTTCCGCAGCAGTCTTCCATCCCCGCTGACTCTGTTGGTTCCTCTCTACTCATTCAGGGGTCTCTCCGCTCCTTCAGGGGGCCTCTCCGCTCCTCCACTCTCATTGCCACTATTCTGCGCATATTCCGCGCACATGCTCCGCCTATGAATCACCGCTGTAACGAGTGTTGCCTCTTAGTCAGTGGAGGTGGAACAGTTGCTTACCGCGAAGCTCCAAGCCCCATAAATGTAGCCTGGTGCCTGTGAAGGCTCAATCGCGAGCGCGGGTTACCGTGCGTAGTCAGGTTGGCTCGTAAAATTGTTGTGCATGAATGATGTAGTATCGCGACTCCAACCGTTCGGGGAAACCATTTTTGCCACCATGTCCGCCAAGGCTGCAGCCGCCGGGGCGATTAATCTTGGGCAGGGCTTCCCCGACGAGGACGGGCCAAAGGCCATGTTGGAGCGCGCGGTGGCGGAAATCCGCAGCGGAAATAATCAGTACGCACCGGGGCCAGGGTTCCCTGTTCTCCGCGAAGCCGTGGCGAGGGAGCGTCAACTCCGGTACGGCCAGCACGTTGATCCCAAAACAGAAGTGTTCATTACCGTTGGCGCGACGGAAGCCATCGCTGCCACGGTACTGGGGCTTGTTGAGCCGGGATCGGACGTTATTGTTTTAGAGCCCTACTACGATTCCTACGCTGCAGCGATTGCGCTTGCAGGCGCCAGCCGCGTCGCTGTTCCCCTCGTTTCTCGCGGTGGTTCGTGGGATATCGATGAGGTAGCCCTCGATGCGGCGGTTACTGAGCGCACGCGGATGATCATCGTCAACAGCCCGCACAACCCCACCGGTTCGTTCCTCGATGTTGCGGCGGTTGCTCGCGTCGCCGTTCGCCATGATCTGCTTGTGCTTGCCGACGATGTATATGAGCACCTTATTTTCGACGGTGGTGACCACACCCCGATTGCCACCCTCCCCGGAATGTGGGAGCGCACAGTCACAGTTTCTAGCGCCGCCAAGACGTTCAACGCCACTGGCTGGAAAACGGGGTGGGCTGTGGCTCCTGCCAACCTCATCGAGGCGGTTGCCCGCGCCAAGCAGTTCATGACCTTCGTTGGGGCATCCCCATTCCAGCCGGCCGTCGCCTACGCTCTGGATAACGAGCAGGAGTGGGTAGCATCCATGGTCGGAGAACTCCAGCGCAAGCGGGACTTCCTCGCCGCACGCTTGGCTGATGCTGGCTTCACTGTCCACGACACGGCTGGCACCTATTACATCGTCGCGGAGGTTGATCGCCCGGGCGTGGAGTTTTCCAACTGGCTTATCGACGCTGCTGGTGTCGCCTGCATCCCCGTCGAGGTCTTCACCGATCACCCCGAGCAGTGGAGAAATCTCGTGCGCTTTGCGTTTTGCAAGAAATGGGACGTGCTGGAGAAGGCAGGTACGCGTCTCACCCGCCTGGCGTAGGCGAGTACGAGCACGAACGACCACCCAGCACATGGCTCGGTGGTTGTTTTTCCGTGCATTTTTCTGGCCCCTGCCCAGCGCCACGCCTGACACCGGGTGTGACTAAAGGCCCCTACGTGCGTAGGTAAATGGAAAACAAGCCGACGCCCCACCCACGGTGAGTGAAATGAGAACCGTGGGAGGGGCGTCGACAAGCAAAGAAGAGACTGAATCTACAGACGTAAACAGCGCTCTAGTTCATGATGTCCTAGATCTCCGTCATATCCATATCGCGGGACTCACGCATGAGCGCGATGGCAATGAGGGAAACGATGGACACACCGACAAGGTAGTACCCCACCGAGGAAACACCGTAGGTGGCGTTCAGCCATGTGGCGATGAACGGGGCGATCGCAGCACCAAGGATGGAAGAAACGTTGTAGCTCAGTCCAGATCCCGTGTAGCGCACGTTCGTGGGGAACAATTCAGGCAGCACTGCGGACATGGGGCCGAAGATGAGGCCCATGAGGAACATTCCCAGGGTGAGGAACACGAGGGAGCTGAACAGCGTCGCCGATTCCGGAGCCAGGAACAGCTTAAAGGTCAGGCCGAAGACGATGATGGCAACCGTCGTCCAGAACAGCGAGGGCTTGCGGCCGAAGCGGTCCGCCCAGTAGCCGGACAGCGGGATGGACACCATGAAGGCGAAGATCGAGATCAGCTGGATGACCAGGAACTGCTGGTATTCGAAGCCGAGGCCGAGCCCCTTCTCCCGGTCCGCGATTCCGTAGGAGAGGATCCACGTGGTGACAAGGTAGAACAGGGTGTACGTGCCGACCATGATGAACGTACCTGCGAACAGCGGGCCGAGGGCTACCTTGAACACCTCAGTGAACGGCGCCTTGGCTTTCTTCCCCTGCTTGACGGCGGTGGTGAACACCGGTGTCTCATCGAGGTGGATGCGGACCCACAGACCTACAACGACCATGACGGCGCTGAGGATGAAGGGGATGCGCCAGCCCCAGACCATAAACGGGGAATCCAGGTGCGCGGTGTCATGCCCCAGGACCTTCACGATGACCAGGAACAGGCCGTTGGCGAGGAAGAACCCAAACGGCGCACCCAGCTGTGGCCACATCGCCGCGCGGGCGCGCTTGCCCTCCTCGGCGCTTTCTGTGGCGAGCAGCGCCGCGCCCGACCACTCACCGCCAAGGCCCAGGCCCTGGCAGAAGCGCATGAGCGCGAGGAGCGCCGGTGCGAGGAGGCCCACCTGTGCATAGGTGGGCAGCAGGCCGATGATGAAGGTTGCGATCCCCATTGTCAGCAGCGCGCCAACGAGCGTTGCTTTACGGCCGACACGATCGCCGAAGTGGCCGAACACGACTGAGCCCAGTGGGCGGGCGATAAAGGCCAAGCCGAAAGTAGCAAATGACTGCAGCAGCGCCACAGTGGGATTATCAGTTTCCGCAAAGAAGAGGTGCGGGAACACTGCCACAGCTGCGGTGGCATAGACGTAGAAATCGTAGAACTCGATTGTTGTTCCGATTGTGGAGCCAATAATGACGCGACGTCGATTCTGTTTCGCGTGCTTCTCGGCTTCCTGTTTTACTTGGACGGCAGTACTCACGTGGCACCTCATTTCAAAAGTGTTGAAGGTTTTCTCAAGGCTTGTTCCTTGGGTTTTGTTGGCCTCCCAAGAAACTCTTCTTAGGGGGTTGAAAAAATATTAAATCTCATCTAACAAAACTTCAATTCCACATTGTGAGACACATCATATTTACGACTGCCCTCTCCCCCGTTGCCGAACATCTGCTACCAGCACCGCACCCCTCCCCACCCTCCAACCACCCCCCGCACACACAGTTAGCCAAACAAAACAAAATCAACCAATCAGAAATGTTGCAAAATTTTTCGCCCGAAAGCGGATTCACCTGCGTGGCGTGCCCTGGCACTGCCCTCCCAAAGGACCTCCCCTCCCGCCGACACAACGTTCACAGCCGGGAGCCCGGTGAAGGATCAGCGCGTGCAGATACAACAACGCCGCCACCCGAGTGGGTAGCGGCGTTGTTGGTGTTGTGTTGTTGCTGCAACGCTGCGGGTGCAATGAGCAGAAGCAGCGCGGCAGAAGCAGCGCGGCAGAAGCAGCGCTGTTAGCGTGGAACTGTTGCCACCTGCGAATTCCGGCTGTTACTGGAAATTCTTCTGGTAATCGGCGACAGCGCGGTCGAGCTCGTCGAGGGCACGGCCGTACTCCTCGTGCGAGCCGTCGCGAGCCGCGCGGACCCCGTTGAGTGCTTTGTTGATGCGCTCAATAGCAGCCGTCGGATCACCCGCCGGAGCAGGGGTGGACGTGCCGTCATTCTTGTCTTCAACCGGCTTCTTCTCGTCCTTCGTCGGCTGATCGGCGCTCACATCCGACTCTTCCAAGTCGCTGGCCTCACGCGGGTTGATGCCCACCTGAGAAAGTGCCTCGGCGACAGTCGGGGCATACCCGATCTTGCCGTCGTAGCTGACAAGCACACGCAGGAGCTTGGGGAACGCGGACTGCTGCCCTTTCCTCTTGGTGTACATGGGCTCAACGTAAAGGATCTTGCCACCCCCGACAGGGAGGGTAAGCAGGTTACCGTTCATCACCTCGTTGGTGTTTTGCCACAGCGAGCGGTCACGCGCCACCTGGTCAGAGGAGTCCATCGTGTCCTGTGCCTGCTTCGGTCCCAACGTCTGGGAGTTCGTGGGCAGGACACGGACGGTGATCTTGCCGTAATTGTCCGGATCAGATGTCACCGTCATGTGGGCGGAGAGGAACTCGCGTTCCAGGCCACGGAACGGGGTGATGAGCTGGAAGGTCGGTTTGTCTGTCTCCGGATCTGCGGCCACAACGTAGTACGGCGGCTGGCGGAGGTTCTTGCGATCCTCGGATGCCGACGGATCGTTCGGGACGGACCAGAAGGCCTCGTTCTTGAAGAACGTGCCCGGATCGTCCACGTGGTAGCGGGCGATCAGTTCGCGCTGTACCTTGAACAGATCCTCCGGGTAGCGGAGGTGAACATTGAGTTCTTCGGGGATCTCGGACTTCGGCTTCACCGTGCCGGGGAAGGTTTCCTCCCAGGCCTTCAGCACCGGGTCTTGATCGTCGAACTCGTAGAGGGTGACAGAACCATCGTAGGCGTCGACCACTGCCTTGACGGAGTTGCGGATGTAGGAAACCTGATCGTAGAGCAGGCGCTGGTCCGTGCCCGTCGGGTTAAGGGCATCCTGGGTGGTCTGTGTCAGCGAAGTGCGCTGAGCGTACGGAAGATTCGTCAGCGTGGTGTAGCCGTCGACAATCCACTTGATGGAGCCATCAATGACAGCCGGGTAGGCCTTGGAATCGGTGGTCAGCCACGGGGCAACCTTTTCCACGCGCTCGCGCGGATCACGGTTGTAGAGAATCTTCGATTCGCCATTTACGCGGTCGGAGAGGAGGAAATTGAGCTCCTGGAACTGCAGGGTGTAAGCAATGCGGTTGAAGAAGTTACCGATCGGCACGCCACCCTTGCCGTCGTAGGTGGACATGGTGGAGTCCGTGTCGTACTCCCACGACTGGCCATCACCGCTACCGACGATAGCGTAGTCCACAATGTCCGGCACCTTGGAAATAACCGTGCCGTAGTAGATGCGCGGTTGCTTGAGATCGAGGTTCAGCTTGTCCCGGTGCCCACCCGCAGTGTCCTTTTCCACGGTAGACAGGTCTGCCACGGTGAACACCGGGTAGCCACCACGGGTGGAGGACGCGTCGCGCGCGACCTCATCAACCCTGTTGGCGGGGGCGGCAACGAACCCGTTGCCATGGGTGTACACGGTATGGCGGTTGAGCCAGTCGTTCTGGTTATCGGCCAGCGAGTTGGGGTTCATCTCACGGGCAGCGACAACATAGTCGCGCACCTGCCCATCCTGTTCATAGCGGTCGATGGACAGCGGATCCTGGAACCCGTAGAAGTTCTTCAGCTGCTGCATCTGCGTGAACGTATCCGGCAGAACCTCGGGATCGAGGATGCGGATGTTGGACACGGTGGAGCTGTCGGAGGCAACCTCCTCGTCGCTCGTGGAATCTGCGCCCCAGTTGTCGAGGTAGGTGACCTTGTCATCACCGATGCCGTAGGCGTAGCGCGTCGCCTCGATATTGCGGGCGATGTACGGGGACTCCGCCTCCTGGCCGTTCGGCTTCACCTTGAACTGCTGCACGACTGCGGGCCATGCGGTGCCCACCACGAGGGAGGACAGCACCATGAGCACGGTGGCGATGGCGGGGATCCGCAGATCCTTGAGGAAGACGGCGGAGAAGAATGCCACGGCCACGACGAGGCCGATGACCATGAGGATGATCTTGGCCGGCAGCTGCGCGTTGATATCGGTGTAGTTACCGCCGGTGAAGGTCGGGTACTGGTTGTCCAGCAGCGTGTAGCGCTGCAGCCAGTAGTTCACCACCATGAGGAGCATCCACAGCCCGGCCGTGACGGCAAGCTGAATGCGGGCGGGCCGGGAAACGAACGCCGTCTGACCAGTGGCTCGGTTACCCGGGCGCAACCCGCCAAGGAGGTAGTGCCCGACCAGCGCGATGAAGAACGCGACGGCCAGCAGAACGAGGAGAGAGCCCACAATGAGCTGGATGACCGGCAGGCTGAAGGCGTAGAAGCCCAGATCCTTGTTGAACTGTGGGTCGGTCACGCCGAATTCCTGGCGATTGAGGAAGAACAGCACGGTGCGCCAGGAAGCCTGGCCCATGAGACCGCCGAGAATGCCGATGATCAGTGGCAGGCCGATGAGGAGGCGGTTGAGCGATTTCTCAATGACCTTGCGGTATTCATGGATCGTGGGTGACATATCCGCGCCGTCGAGTTCGCCCGGCCTGTATTTGAAGGCCAGGAACCCGGCGATCCAGGTCACTCCGGCGGCGACGACGCCGAAAACGAGGAACAGAATGAGCCTCGTCACCAGCGTCTTCACAAAGACGGAGTCGTAATTGATGTGTCTAAACCACAGCCAGTCTGTGTAGTACCCCACCACCCACGGAACGAGAACGGCGAGGGCAACCACAACGGTAATCGCAGTGAGGAGCCCCCGGTTCGGTTTCCGGGCAGGTGGTCTCAGTCCGGTAGCCACGTGCTACTCCTTTTCATTGATAGATCAAGTTAACGCTAGTCTAATAAATGTTTCGTAGACCCTACGATGGAGGTTCGTCTCAACCATGGAATTTAGTCAACAACACCTGAACAGGGCTGTTTTGGAGGCCATAGATTTCGTCCACGCTGAGGGCTGGGGTGCGCCCCCGACGCTTTTCGCTCTAGTTCCTAGTCGGTTGCTTATCGACGCCCTCCCGGACCCCGATTTGGAAGAGGCACTGTCTCTTGTGGTTCAGGAGCTTCCCGAAAACCTTCCCGCCGGTTCCCCCGAGCTTGGCGAGTACCTCACCCGGATCGTCTGGCCTGAGCAGGTGGCGGGCGCTGTCCTTGCGCAGGAGATCACGTTCCGCGATACGTCCTCGGAGGACCCCACCCCGCGCCCGGCGCGCTTGTTCTCCGCCGCGATGCGCGACGAGGAGCTGACTCAGACAATTTTGCAGATGAAGAGCGCCGAAGACGGGCTCTTCTCTGACGACGACTACGAGCTGCGTGGCGGGCCGGACATCGCCCCGGAGCTCATCGCTGCGCTGCAGTACAGCTTCACACTCACCCTGGACGATTAAACAGACACTGGACGATTCATTTTGCCCGCTACACTGGAAACCATGAAACGCGCGCTAGCAGCACTCGTACTCGCCAGCTGCGCCGGGCTCAGTGCCGGGTGTGGTTCCCAACCAGGCGAGGATCCGTCATCCACTGCCGTCACACCACCGGCCGTCACATCGTCGGCTGCACCCGCTGATGATGCCTCTCCGTCGGCCACGGCTACGGGAACGGCAGATGCATCGACCGCAGACACGTCGGCGACTGGTTCATCCACCGCAGCGACGCGGACGACAGAGTCACCATCTTCTTCGACGACAAAGCGTTCGACGAGTTCGTCCACCGAGGCCGAGGATGCAGTGGCAACGGTAGCTACCACGTTCGCCTCGCTTGCCCCCGCGTCGTTTTTTGCCGATCTGGAGAACTGCCACCCCAATGGAATCCCTGATTCTTATTCCTGCGATGGCCCGAAGGTTGGCCAGTTCCAGTTCTTCGCCTCCGATGTGAAGGCCACGTCTACCGCCCAGGTGCTGCGTGAGCTGTCGAGTTCCCGCGTTGTGGAAGAGCAGGCTCCGCGGATCGTCGGCTGGTCCGTACTCGGCTCCACGGCGATCATCACCGTCGTCGACGAGAAAAAGGGACTGACAATGCAGCAGATGATCTCTTCCGACAAGGTGGATCCCTCCACCCGCATCAAGGAACTGGGACTCGTCGAGTCCGACTAAGTCCGCTCGCAGGGGCTCCCTGCCCGCACGGAGCCACACAAGACTGCACTGCGCTACCGGCACCCCTAGGTCACCTGTGCCCGAAATAGGAGGCCAACTGGCGCTTCCACTGAACCGGCGATGCCCCCAGAGATGGCCTCAGGCGGTGCCCCAAAGATAGGCACAAGTGGTGCCCCCAAAGATGGGGCCAGGAAGACTTTCCGGGTAAGCGCTTGAGCTTTGAAAAAGCCCCTGGCTAGAAGACAATCTAGTCCGCTGAGCAGCTTGCCACCGGTTGTCCGGCCGCATAGGCATCGATGGCCGCGATCGCCTCATCGAGGGTTGCCACCTTTGCCACCGTCATTTGCCCGGGATCCTTTTCCACGACCTCATCGCAGTTATCAGCCGGGGCCAAGAAAAGCTGCGCGCCAGCTTCTTCGGCTGCGGTCATCTTGTGTTTGATGCCACCGATCGGGCCAACCTCACCATCCGGGTCAATCGTTCCGGTCCCGGCGATGTTGATGCCTTTCGTGGTGTCGCCCGGATCCAACTTGTCGATGACACCAAGCGCGAACATCATGCCGGCCGAGGAACCGCCGATATCCGAGAGCCTGTAGTCCACGGACAGATTCCCCGACGGATCAGCCTTCATGAGCAAACCAACGTAGGGCTTCCCATCCTTTTCCCCTACCGTGACGGGGATCTTCTTTTCCTCACTGCCGCGACGAACCGTGAAGGTTACCGTGTCTCCCACCGCCTTCGTGGCAATGTAATCCGAGACTGTCGAGGGGACGGTGACCGACTGGTCGTCGACAAGCGTGAGAACATCCTCAACCTCAAACAGACCGTCGGCAGGCGCACCCTCCATCACCTCGGCGACGATCGTTTCCAGCGGAATGCCCAAATGGTTCAGCGCGGCGAGGGTAGCTGCTGACTCACTGTTGTTAAAGGCCTGCTTGTTGGCCTCCTCCATATCTTCCTGGCTTACATCCGGCGGAATGACAGAGCTCAGCGGGACCAGCTCACGATCCTTGCTAAACCACATCGCGATGGCATCGCCAAGACCCAGGTCCGTGTACACACTCACCGTAAGCATCCGCAGCTGACCATCCGTCTCATCCACCGGCGCACCGTCGATCTGGACGACATCCTCGCCACCGTCAGTCTTTCCCAGCACGTCGAAACTCGGACCAGGCCCCATCGCGGCGAACGGGACACCGACACGCAGACCCGTGGCGCTAGTCACGCCGGGGACGCTCGTGGCAACAACGAGGACAAGCAGGACGAGAACCGTCACGGTTCCCCACATCACATGGGAGGGCAACTTTTTCACGAACATAACCCTACATGTTCGCTTACAGCACACTGCAAGAATATGGCATCCGTGCGGTCTGCCACGGTAGGTTAGAACTATGAGCAATAGATTCGGATTTACCTCTGGCAACGACGATGACGACCCTGACAAGGACCGCGACAATAACCAGAACAACGGCTCCGGTGACGGCGCTAGCGGTAACGGCAACGAAGGGAACACCCCTTTCGGTGGCATGCCCGGATTCTTTAGCTGGAGCTCCGACGGGGGCTTCCAACAAGGCAATTTAAACGACCTGTTCCAGCAATTTAGCTCCATGTTCGGCGGCGAGGACGCACAATCGGGTGCAACCCCCGGCTTCGGTATGTTCGGTGGGCAAACTCCTCCCCCGGAAGCAGGAGCCGATGATGATAGCCCAACCCTCGACCGCTCCATTGTGTCCAAGGCGGGAATCGAGGAAATCGGTTCGGAGCGCCGGCCCTCCGACGCTGAGACGAAGGCTGTGACCGAGGCAGCGCGGTTAAGTGATCTCTGGCTCGACGGTGTCACCGATATCCCGGCAGCAGGCGGCCCCGTCGAGGCATGGAACGCTGCCGCATGGCTTGACGCAACCATAGACACGTGGATTCGTCTCACTACCCCCGTGGTGGAAAACAAAGATGCAGCTAGCGAAGCCGGCCTCCCCGAGGAGGCGAAGCAGATCATCGGCCCCATTAAGCACATGATGAATCACTTCGGGCACATGCAGGCTGCCACACAACTCGGCGGCGACCTCGGTGAACTAGCCACGCAGGTACTCACCGGCTGCGACTTCGGCATGCCCGTAGCACCGCGAGGCACCATCGCCGTGCTGGCATCCCATGTCAGTGCAGCAGTCAAGAGCCTCGATATCCCCGAGGAAGAGGCACTCATGTACATCACCGCGCGCGAAGCTGCACGCCAGCGCCTGTTCATGCACGCCTCCTGGCTGCCTGAATCTATTGTCGGCGCGGTTGAGGAATTTGCTCTCGGCCTGGAGATTGACAATAGCGAGATGGAGGAGACAATCCGGGATCTCCAATCCGGTGGGATCGATCCACAGCAGTTGCTCGAGCACATCACTAACTCTGACATCGAGCCACGCCTATTCACCCGCAACGAGAAGTCGGCGGAACTGCTTGAGACCCAGCTCGCGCTCGTCGAAGGCTGGGTGGAGCTCGTAGTTCACGAGGCACTTGCCGATCGCATCCCCTCTGCACTCAAGATGGAGGAGGCCTGGTCGCGTCGCTTCGCCTCCGGCGGGTCTGCCGACACCGTCCTCGAAGAGATCGTCGGCATCACGATCAAAACCCCCAAGGTCGCCGCAGCCTACGACCTGTGGCGCCGTGTGGGAGAGGCCGTAGGCCAGGAGCGCCGCGACAGCCTGTGGAACCACCAGGACTTCCTTCCCCGCGCCGAGCACCTGGACAACTCCGCCGCCTTCATCGATGAGCTGCTCACCGACGACTTCGACCCGATCGCCGAGATCACCAAGCTGGAAGAAAGCGGTAACTTTGGCAAGGGCCACGAAGCCCACGACGGCGACGAGGGCAGCGACGGCGGTGACGGCAACGACTCTGCCGGTGGCTCCACCAACGGCGACACCGACATCTAGGAGAAAACGTCACCGGCTGAGGCCGGTGGCGGGTGTCAGGTGCCGGGTACAACCCTATGCTCATCAGCGACAACAGATGGTGCACCCCGCAGGGGTTCACTTTCGGCGCGGGGGCTTAGCTCGCGTTGCAACGCGTCTGTTTAGTCTTCATCAGAACCGTCGTCGTCTTCTTCTTCGCCGGCACCACCACCGTTGCCACCCCACCGGCCATAAGCCTCCAGGTAGCCCTGCGCCCGCTCGGCGTGAGGCACTTTATTTGCCCATGCATAAAAATCCGGCCCATGATTGGGCACGAACGTGTGCACCAGCTCATGCACGATCACGGAGTCAAGAACGTATTGGGGCACCTTCTGCAGGCGGTGGGAGATGCGGATCGTACCTCGCGCAGGTGTACAGGAACCCCACCGCGAGTTTTGGTTTGTTACCCAGCTGATACTCGTCCACTCGGCTTTCCCCTGCAGCACTGTCCGGTTAAGGCGGCGAGCAGCCTCCTCGAGGTCCACAACCGGTGCCGATTTTGCTTGCACCTTTTCCAACAGCTCCTGAGCGATCGCCTGGGCTGCCTTTTCCGTCATCCGGGCAGGAACACGGACCTCGAACACGTCCCCCTTGAGTCTCCCCTGGACGCTCTTCTTACGACGAGGAGAGCGGATAATCCTGATTTTTGGCACGGTTACCCAGTCTACGGCGTAAGGATTGCCCCGGCCTACTGAAGGGGCTACGCGCTTCACGGGGAGTAGCTGCTCCGCAGGTCCCCTAATCTCCAGCGCATCGAATTGTTTTCGTCGTGCAGAGATAAACGGTGTCCGGTAACCTGACACCCGTGGGGGGCACGACTCGATGACATTGGGGGTTCAATGGATAATCAACCAGCACACACGCTCACGCAAGCACAATCGCCAGCACCGGTACACGCTCTCTCACAAGCGGATGCACCATCATGGGAAGCGTCCCTGCGACGTACAGAGACGGCACCTATCGCACGAAATGCTCGTGCTCTCTCCGCTCGTAAATCTGCACAGGCCTCGTCCGAACCGCTCCTACGCCTCAATCCGTCTGCCTCTCTTGTCTTCCGCTCGCGCCGCAACGTGCAATTCGGTCTCGAGACTTTCCGCACGGCGGTAGTGACATTTCCGACCCACCTGTGCGCCACACGAACCGTGACCTTTCTTAACTCCACACACGATCCGCTCTCCAGAGAGGACACCATTGCAGGCCTGGTGAAGTGCGGAAACCAACCCGGAAATGCACGCGCGCTAGTGGAGGATCTCATTGCTTTTCGCGTTCTCGTCCCCGCGCACCCGCCTGTCGAGATGGCAATTGTGGGCACCGGTGCCCTTGCCACGGCGGTAAGGGAACTCATGCCCGCAGATTGCATAAATGTGCGCTACTCGGCGCCCTCCGAAACAGAATCTCGTTTCCTTGCCCGCATGCCCGCTGGAACACCGATTATTTTGGTCGATTCCCTCATTGAGGCCCCTTCTTACAGCACAGCTTTGAGAGGGAAAACCGACACAATCGTCCAGGGATATATCCTCGACGGTCGGGGGTACGCCGGCCCCACGATGGTTGCAGGGGACGGCCCGTGTCCCCTGTGCCTGGAACTGTATCGCCTCGATCTCGACCCGCAGTGGCGGATGCTTGTATCGCAGTCGCTTGTGCGTAAGGGGGCAAGGGACCCCCTGCTCGTTAGCGCCACGGCCGCACATATTGTGGCGCTTTGCCTGCGGACTGCTGGCTTTCACTGCGTCCAGCCCGGCGTAGGCAACTATTTCCATGACCCGGTCTCCCCTGCCATCCCAGGTGAACTCGTCGTCGTCGACCCGTATGCGCTATCCCTCACCCACAAGGTGATGAAGCCACACCCGCATTGCCCGGAGTGCTTCGAACGGCTTAACGGTACTCGTCCAGGACTTCCCGCAGTTCCTCGCCAAACTTTTCCAGCTTGACAGGCCCAACACCGGCGACGGAAAGGAACTCGGCATCGGTCTCCGGCATCGCCTCTGCAATCGCCATGAGCGTGGCGTCGGTAAAGATCATGTACGGAGGCTTACCTCGCTCCTTCGCCTCAGCGGTCCGCCACGCGCGAAGTGCAGCGAAGAGAGCCTGATCAGCTTCCTCCGGGCAGGTAACACAACGCCCAAGAACCTTTTCCTCCGGCGAGCGCAGTGGTTTACCGCAGACACGACAGCGGGTACTCCGCTGCATCTTTTTCACCGGTTTGTTGTCCTCTTCCTTGGGCACAATTCCGTCGAGGAAACGGGTGCGCTCACGGGTCGCACGTCCGCCCTCCGACCGCGCCTTAGACCACGACATGTGGAGGAAGGTACGGGCGCGGGTGATTCCCACGTAGAAGAGGCGACGTTCCTCCTCAATCTGTCGCTCCCCTTCCTTCAAAGCCTGTTTGATCGGCAGCGATCCCTCTTGCAGGCCAGTTAGGAATACAGCGTCCCACTCCAGTCCTTTGGCAGAGTGGAGAGAGGCCAGCGTCACCCCGTTTACATTCGGGGGCTGCTTTGCGTCCTTTCTCCTGTCCAGTTCCTGCAGCACACCGTGCAAGGTAAGTGTGGAATCAGTACGCACCAAGTCCGCGACGAGCGCAAGGAACGCGTTTTGCATCTGCCACCGCTCCCGGGCTCCCTGCCCCTCCGGTTCCTCTGGGGTCATCCCTTGGCGGCGTAGTACAGCCGTGACAGCCTCTACAGGATCTATGTCCCCTGATCGCTGATTGTTCGCCAGCCGGGTCACGCCGGACATCGCCTGCCTAATTTCTGGGCGAAGGAAAAACCCTTCACCGCCACGCACCTGGTAGACAATTCCTGCATCAGACAACGCCTCTTCGAACACCGCCGACTGGGCGTTGATTCGATAGAGCACCGCAATCTCAGCCGGTGGTGTCCCGGTTTCGATGAGCCGCTGGATCTTCTTCGCGATCGCGTGCGCCTCGTCGGGTTCACACTCGTACGTGGCGAATTGCGGTGGCTGCCCCGGAGGCTTCATACCCTGCAGCTGAAGCCTCGTTCCGGCAATGCGTCCCCGAGCCTTGCTAATAACGGCGTTGGCGACATCGGTGATCTGAGGGGTGGAGCGGTAGTCCCGCTGCAGGCGAACAGTTACCGCTTCCGGGTAATCCCGGGTGAAGTCCAGCAGGAAACTAGGCGAAGCCCCCGTAAAGGAATAAATGGTCTGATTCGCATCGCCCACCACTGTGAGATCATCGCGATCTCCGAGCCAGGCGCGGACGAGACGCTGCTGCGCAGGGGTCACGTCCTGGTACTCGTCGATCACGAAAGTGCGATACTGCTGCCGGAATTCGTCGGCAACGCCCTGCACCTTCTCTATCCCCGTGGCCAGTTGGTTGATGACATCATCAAAATCCAGAAGCACCATTCCATGCCGGTATTTCAACTCCTCATACGCGGCATAGACCTGGCCTACCTCTTTTCCGCTCACCGGCGGGGTGCGGTGGAAGGTCTCTACCTGCTCCGGATAGTTATCCGGGGAGATAAGCGTTGCTTTCGCCCACTCGATTTCCCCTGTGAGATCCCGCAGAGTTTCCGTGTCCGTGGAAACGCCACAGGACCTCGCGGCCTGCGCAACAAGGGGAAGCCGCTTATCTAGAAGCGAGTACGAGAGGTCACCTGCGAAACGAGGCCAAAAATAAGCCAATTGACGCATTGCTGCGGAATGGAAGGTGCGCGCTTGGACCCGGGGGATCCCCATATTCGCGAGACGATCCCGCATCTCCCCTGCTGCTCGCTTTGTGAAGGTCACAGCGAGAACCCGCTGCGGACTCACTGCACCTGTGTTGATAAGGTGCGCGATGCGGTAGGTGATTGTCCTTGTTTTACCAGTACCTGCGCCGGCGAGAATGCAGACGGGCCCACGAGGCGCGGTAGCAGCGACCCGCTGATCTGGATCAAGATCTTCGAGGCTAAAGCTCTCCACGGGCACACCACCGATCAATGAGTGTGCGGGCGAGGGAGCCACGACCAGTAAGAGGAATATCTCCAGAAAGAATCTCTTCTCTCGAAGCCCAGCGCGTTTCTTCAAGCTCACCATCGGTGGGTGCGTGGGCTTCTCTGTCAGTGGTCTCCGCCCGCATGCCGAGCATGAGGCTCCCGGTTGCCGCCCACGGCGCGGACATCACGTACCTGGAATGCGTCACCCTACGCCCTGTTTCTTCCAGGACTTCGCGGGAGAACGCATCCTCGATCGTCTCTCCCGGTTCCACGTATCCTGCGACGAGCGAAAAGTACCTGCGCTGTGGCTTGCGTGTCAGAAGCAGCTCGTCCCCCAATGTCACCAAACCGATGACTGCAGGATCGAGACGCGGAAACACCTCGCGCCCACCGTCGTCGTAGCCGAAGCGTCCATCTGCCACATAGCGGATCTGGTCACCGTTCACGGGGCTGAAGCGGAACATCGCCTGGTTTCGCAACCGCATGAACGTCTGGGCAAGGTCGCCTACAGCCGGTTGATCTTGGATATGAACAATTGCCAACGATTCCGGATCGCCGGCGATCATTGCCTCTAGCTGCTCGTGACTTACAAGAACGCCAAAGCCATGCCCCTCCGGAAGTTCGATTTGAATATCCGCGTTCTCGCCGAGAACCGGGTCTGCAAAACCTGCGATGGGTTGCACTCCGAGGGGCGTGGAAGAACCGGATAGTGTGGCGTACTCGCCCTGCAGGGTGAACGGATAGTAGCACCTGCGATTCGGCTCCGTGTTGGCCAAAAAAATTCCCCCTAGCACGCTCTGTCTTCCCCTTCCTTGTCTTTTCTAAAGCTTCGGCGGCATCTCATCCACAATGACCAGGCTTGTACGATAACCGGGCTCACATACGCACGTGCTCGCACATGGACGGGCTCGCACGATGTTGGACTCGCACGATGTCGGACTCGCACGATGTCGGACTCGCTACCTACTCTCACGGTAATCGACGGAGCTGAGTCGCGCTTATCCACGTGAGCTCACCAAGGTCACGTCGTTTCTCTGTCTACTTTCCGGAATCCACGATACGGCGCACGTACAGGAGACGGTCTCCTGGTTCACAGGTCTCAGCCTCGGGAGAATCGATGCGGTACAGCTCACCGGAGCGAACCACGCCAAGGACGATGTCTGCCAAGTGGCGGGGGTTGGCGCCTACTTCGTCTTCACCAATCTGCCGCTCGGCGATAGAGAAGCCCTCATCTGGGCTGAGAAGGTCCTCCATCATCTCCACCACGGACGGTGTCACTGTGGCAAGGCCCAACATGCGGCCGGCTGTTTCGGAAGAAATAACCACCGAATCTGCACCGGACTGCTCCACCAGGTGCTGGTTTTCCGCCTCACGAACGCTGGAGACGATCATCGCGCTAGGGGCTAGTTCGCGTACGGACAAGGTGACAAGAACTGCGGTGTCATCCATGCTTGGGGCGACCACGACGGCGCGTGCCCGTTGCACGCCAGCCAGTTTCAGGACATCGGCCTTTGTCGCACTTCCGTGAACGGTGACAAGGCCTTGGGAGGAGGCCATCTCCAGCGCCTGGCGATCTGTATCGACTATGACAATCTCACTGGGTGAAGTGCCACCGGCAAGCAGTGCTGATACTGCAGAGCGTCCCTTTGTGCCGTATCCGACAACGACCGTGTGATTGCGCATAGTCCTTCTCCATCGTTGGATTTGCAGGGTTTTCCGCGATTCCTCCGTCAACACGCTCAGCGTGGTACCGACCAAAAGGATAAGGAAGAGGACGCGAAGTGGTGTGATCAGGAGGATATTAATAAGCCTGGAATGCTGTGTCACCGGGGCGATGTCACCATAGCCAGTGGTGGAGAGTGAAACAGCAGAGTAGTACAAAGAGTCTACGAAGGTCAGAGGCTCTGAGTAGCCGTTCTTGTCAAAGTACACAACGAGCGAGGTGGCAATCATGATGACGGTGGCATAGGCCACACGCCGTGCAATGAGAACCCACGGGCTGGATTTTGCTTCTCCAGGAATGTTGATGATTTTGAGCAGGGCGTGCTCTGGAAGCTCGTCGAGCTCCGCTTGCGCACCAATCCGAAAGTTCAGGTTGGGGCGAAGCCTCTTTCCAAAAGGCATTGTCACTCTCCTGCCATCATCTGCATGTACCTCACCCCGGCTCTCCTCAGCCGTGGCATCTACTTGAGTCTAGCCATAGTGGAGTCATTTTGAGCTTTCACTCACCTCACCGTCGTTGAATCGTACTCCCCTTTTCCGGGGATGTACGCACTGCGCAGTGAACACCACCGCAAAAGCACAGCTAAAACCACATTGAAACGCCCGTTTCACTCCGCCCCTTCGCAGCCACACACAACCTTCCGTCTGCCTTATGTAGGCCTGCGGGCACAAGGCCTCGCCAGCGCGCGCAAACCGCCGTCGGTGTGGACGATCTGGTGCCAGCTCCTGTACACAGCGAAAACGTACGCGTTCATCGTCGTAGAGGCGCTATGGTCAGGTGGCGGAACCGGTTCGAACGCCTCCCCCAGAGTCTGTCATCGAACGTCCATATTCGCTGAGCCCCAAGTTCGCCTGCGCTAGACCTCGGGTTTTCCTACCCGAGGTCGCTTTCTTCACTACTCATTCCCATTTTCTTCCAGTTCAATGAGCCGACGCAGGTCATCCTTATCCATGAGCGCTTCCGGCTTTAGCGTGTAGCCCTCACGGACGTAGAAAAACACGGCTTCTACCTCCGAGGGGTCAACGTGGCGACCTTCCCGCTTTGACTGGATTTCCGCCCACGCAAGGCGGTACTCGGCTAACTGCAGGGAAAGTGCCGGCAGATCCCGTTGGGAGGGCACCTTCCCGGTCTTCCAATCAACCACGGTCCACGTTCCGTCGGTATTCCTGAACACCGCATCGATCTTGCCCGTCACGCGCTTGCTGCCGATTTGGTATTCGATTGCCTGCTCGACTGCCACTGGCGTGCGGTCAGCCCATGGGCTGGCCAAGAAGTTCTCCTTGAGTTGTGCCAGCTCTTCCGCTGTGACATCCTCCTCGCCGATACTGGGAAGCTGGTCATCGTCGAGAAGCGTGGGCAGTGTGTATTGTTCCTCGATCCACTGGTGGAACTTCGTGCCCCGTTTCGCTTGCGAGTTCGGCTTAAACGGCACCGGACGAAGACGTCGTTTAGCAAGCTCCTCTGGGTTTTTCTTGAGCTGAACGATCTCGGTTGCGTTGATCCGGCTGCCCAGCTCAACCTCGATCTCCTTGCGCTCTGCCAGGCATTTTTCTTCCACAAGTTTGTGCGCGGTCAGTCTCCACCGGGATATCCGCTGCTTCTCCGGAGTGTTTTCTTTTTCTGGCTCGTCAGCAGGGCTTCCTGACGCGTCCGCATCGGTATCACCGTTCTTTGCAGCTTCTGCAGCAGACAAGACACGTTCGCAAATAGACCCCACGCCTTGGCTTTCGCGCTCGCGCATTTTCTCTTTCACAAGCGCTGCGGCGTGTTCAATGGCACCTCGCTTGTCACCGAGGAAGTCCACGGGGAAACGCGCTTCGTCTGAGTCACGCTCGACATAGATTTCCTCTAACTCCTCCCCCGGCTCCCACCAGGTCACCACGTTGCCAGAAAACTCGTCTGACTGAGCAATAGACGCAAACAGTTCTGTTGGGGTGATCGCCGTGGGGGTGTGAGGTTTCTGCTTCTTGGGGGCTTTTCCCCCCTCGGCTGCATTGGACGGTTGGAAGGTCATCGTCTGGAAATCGTTGCGCTCGCGGGCATGCGAGGTAATGAAGAGGCGGTGGGAGGACCGAGTAACCGCCACGTAGAACAGTCGCGTTGATTCGCGGACCTCTTTCATCCGCAGGAAGTACTTGTAGCGCTCAAGGGATTCCTTGAAATGCGACCCCTTGGTGATCTCTAGATCCGGTGACACCGCGTAGCGGGGCGTGGAATCCAAGAAGCCATACTCGTAGGCGTTAAAACCGCTGTCCTTCCACTCCTTAGCCGGTTTTTCCAGAAGGGGCTCTGGAATATCCACGGCGTCGCCAATGACAGATGAAGGCAGGGTTTCTGGCCGGGAGGCAGCAGTCTCAGTGGTGATGGTTTGTTGCCCATCCTTGTACATCTTGCTGTTGGCACCAATAACGGCGACGGTGGCGAACTCCAATCCCTTGGCTGCATGGACCGTCATGATATCCACGCGATTCGGGGAAACCGTTTGCTCGCCTTGATCCATTGCACGGTCCTCTGCCTCTGCGTCGAGATACTCGAGGAATCCACGCAGCGTCGCTCCGTCTATGGATGCGAAATCGGCGACGTATCCGTGGAACGTGTCCAGGTGCGACGTTCCGGGCACACCAAGCTGCCTTGGGTTCTCCCGTGCCAAAACCTCCGTACGAATGCCGAAGATGTTCTCGATATCTTGGAAGATATCCTGCAGGCCACTGGCCAGACTATGGCCACGCAGCCACCGAAAACGGGAGGCGAGAGACGTAAGGCGGGCGTAGCCTTCCTCCGTGTACTGGCTAGCATCCCCCAGGTCAGCAAGTGCATCGCCGAGAAACACAGTATCCTCAGCCAGCGTATCTTCGATTTCCTTTTTGAGCCGGACGAGCGCTGGGTTATCGGCATCGCTTTCGGTGGCTCCGCTCTCGTCAGCCGCATTGACTGCGTCTTCCGTCGTTGTCTCTGCTGTGGCCTTGTCACGCTGGTAAGAGTTGAGGGTGCGCGCCCGATTAGTCAATGCTTTTACGTCGGCGAAACCCAGTTTCACAAGCGGTCCGGTGAGGATTCGCAGAAGGGCCGAGCTATCTTCTGGGCGCGCGAGTGCCTTGGCGATGGATACGAGGTCCACAATCTCCGGCATCATGAGAAGTCCGGCCAACGAGTGCACGTGGTAAGGAACCTTGTATTTCTCGAGCGCTTTCACGGCCTCCGGAACCTGGCTGTGCTGGCGAACAAGGATTGCGGCTTCGAACGGCTGGGCATTAGTGGCCCGTGTGGGTTGAGCAGAATCAGCCAGCGTTGCGACATATTCGTCCAACTGGTCGTCGGAGACCCCGTGGTACTCAGCGGCCAGTTGACGCGCCACGAAGTCCGCCTCCTCTTCCTCCAGCTCGAAGTTCGCCAGGAGAACCTCACCGTCGCCGGCTCCCGCGCGAGGTTCGAGTTCCGCCACGCTACGTTCTTCTGGCGCATATTCGCCTGTGGCTTCGAGGATCGCGCCTGAGATGTGGTTAGCTACACCGAGGACAGCTCCGGGGTTTCGGAAACTAGTGGTCATTTCTAGTTTCTTGGCAGGTTGGACGGGCGTTCCGTCTGGGTTCTTTTCTACTGTGTGGGGAAAATCAGTAACGAAGTTGGCCAAGTTCGACGAGTTCGCGCCGCGCCACCCGTAGATGGCCTGCATGGGATCGCCCACCGCTGTCACAGCCAGTCCGGGTTCTCCCGTGCCGTATAGCGACCGCAAGAAGATGCGTTGCGAGTGGGACGTGTCCTGGTACTCGTCAAGCATGACCACGCGGTATCGATGGCGCTCGCTGCTGCCCACAGATGGCTCACCGGAGGCAAGACGTGCCGCCGCCGCCATCGTGTGCGAAAAGGTGGTGAGTCGATTGTCCTTGAGATACTGGTTGAAAGTATCGACAAGCTTCAACAGGACAACGCGGGTGTCCTGCGTCGCGATGAATTTTGTCGTGTCCTTCGTCGCTCGCTCTACGTTGTCGATGACGCGGAGCGCTTCGGCAGTCGCCCCGCGTACATCTTCTGCCGTCCGCATGTTGCTTTCGATGGCGTTGACGAGGGAGACGATCTTTGTTGCGACATTCGATGTCGATTTTGTGGCCGTTTCGTCCGGGAATGTGCCGTGGAAGTCCTCCACGATCGCCGTCGCTATCTGTACCATCTCCGCCTGGGAAATAATCCTTGAGCCGGGCTCCGTAGGCAGGAGAAGCCCGTACTCACGGACGAGATTTTGGGCGTAGGCATCGTAGGTAAAGACGGAGGCATCAAGGTTCTCCTCAGCCCGAACGCTCTGCCCCTGTACTTTCTGGTGAAGATCAAAAAGAGAGCTACGGATTTTCTGTTTCAAGTTCTGCGCGGCCTTGCGGGTGAATGTGAGACCAAGCACTTGTTCAGGGCGTACCAGACCGTTGGCCACCAACCACACCACGCGGTCGGCCATCGTTTTCGTTTTACCGGCTCCCGCACCTGCTACAACAAGGAGGTTATGCATCGGGTATTCGATAACCGCCTGCTGCTGCGGCGTGGGAGGGAATCCGCCGACCTGATGGGCGAGCTCGTTAGCTGTGTACTTCATTGATGGAGCGTCCTTCCTCAGTGATCGGGCAGATGATGCGGTAGGCGCACGAGCCACAATGCTTGTTTGGCAGCGCAGGAACCGTCGAGCCGGAAGTGTGGTGAACCAACTGGCGCAGGTTATCCATGAGGATCCTGGCGTTGTCCTCCGTCAACGGCTTTTGGCTCGGTTTCTTCGTGCTTCGCGGATAAACAAGTTCCGCACCACCGCTTTGTAGCGCACCGCCAGACCCGTCGTCGGTGACAAACTCCAAGGGGTTTTCTTGGATCCGGGAATGATTAATTCCGAGCTGGTAAACGGCCATCTGCGGGTGTGATTCCGCTTCTTGGTAGGTAGGTGCCGAGCGCCCGGTTTTGAGGTCGTACACCTTCATCCGTCCCTCCGAATCTCGGTGCACCCGGTCGAGACGGCCTTTGATGCGGATAGGTGAGCCATCGTCTAACTGTCCAACTGTCACATCCATGGGAATTTCCACGCCAACGAGGTCACCGGCAAGGTTCGTCATCTTACTCACCGTGGCGTTCATCACCTCGACGAACTCCTCTTCATCGGCTTTTTCCTTCCACGGAGGAACGGTTCGCGAGGACAGGTACGCGTCGAGCACGAGCTGCTCAGCTTCTTTCCACGTTTCCTCGTCTTGCTGGAGTGTCACCGAAGCCTCCGCGAGGGCGTGGAGGAGATTTCCCTCGCGCAGGGCGGAGCTGGACTCGGTGGGGGTGACGGAGTTGAGAACCATCTTCAGTGGGCACTGGAGCCCGGATTCTACCTGGCTGGGGCTGAGCGTCGCCGGTTGTCCAGGCTCCCGCAAGGGCTGCGCGTCGGTGGGGCCAGCAAGCCCCCACCAGTTGGTGGGATCGGCCTCGGAAAAACCTGCGTCGGCGAGCATCGCGAGCAGATCGGCAGCCTCTTCTTTTTCTTCGTCGCTTGAGTCGGCGCTTGTCAGCGCTCTGCGCAACTCGGCAATGAACGGCCGCGAAGACTTAACCGCAAGTTCGTCTGTCTCCACTACAGTGCTGACGCTGAAAGTTTCGTCTTCTTCCAATTTCCTCACAAAACGAGATGGCTGTGGCAGAGGCGAGTCTTCCTCTGCCGGATTGATGGCTGTGATCACAAGCGTGTCCGTTGCTCGAGAGGTGACGAGTGAAAACAGGCGTTGCTCTTCATGGAGGCGTTCGCGGAGGCGGTCGATGTACGCATCGGGGTCGACGTTTTCATCAATAAGGTCGACAAGCTCCTCCTGATCGAAAATTGTCCCGGTCAGCCCAAGAGAAGGCCAGGAGTCATCGTCGGCACCTGCGAGGATGACGGTATTCCATTCATCATCGATCGCACCGTGCGCAGTGAGGAGAGCGACGGCCTTCGGCGCAACCACCTGACGTTCCCGGACACCAGTGGGCAGATCCTGCGAGGTAAGGTGCTCGATAAATCCCTCGAGTGACGGTTGCTTGACGCGCTCAACATAGTCGCCCGCAACGTCAAAAAGCTCCATCATCGCGTTTAAATCCCGGTTCGCCTGCGCGGCGGCGGGACCACCACGCAAGGCGGTGTACATCTTGGAGGTGCTGAGACCCGTCGCCTCCCAGATTGACCAGAGAACCAGCTCCAGGCTGTCCCCGCGTTCGACGGCTTCCCGGCCGGTTTGGATGACTGCACTGAGGTGTGCAAGGACGGACTCTGCTTGTTCGCCTAACCGGGCATCCTCAGCGACCCTGGCAGCACCCCGAACAACGGGGCCAAGCTCGCCGATTTCTCGCTGGATTCGCCTCAGGGTGATGGGATCGGCTCCTCCAATGGGGCCAGTGGCGAGCTCGATGATGTCTTCTTCTGTACCGTTGCCCATGACGATGTCCACGGCCTGCAGCATGGCCTGGACAATCGACTGCTCGACGAGCACAACATCTGTGGAATCGATATGGACGGGGACATCGGCGGTAGCAAGAGCTCGCTGGAGCGCGGGAATCTGGCTGAGGGAGCGGGTGATGACGACCATGTCCTCCCATGGGATGTCGCGAATGAGGTGCACCTCGCGCAGCTCGCGTGCTATCACCGAAAAGTTATCGCCCGCCGTGTGCGTGTAGATGATGCGCTTGTCGGATGGTCGCCGGAAACTTTGCTCCAGCGTGATGACTGTCTTACCGGATTTGTCCTCTACGAGGTCGGTGTTGGCACCACGGAAGGAGTACACCAGCCCGTTCGTGTTTCCGCCGACCACAAAGATGGGCGTGTGCTCACCAATCATCTCCACCAGCTTCTGGGAGAGCGGGTCGAGGTGTTGGGCGTTGTCAACTGCCAGGAAGTCGTACCGATTTCGCATTTTTTCTAGCAGCGCTGGGTTGTCCTCCAACGCACGCACAGCAGTGATGAGCAGCTCCGACGCGTTGAGGTGATGCATTTGCTGCAGGTTCATCACCGCCGTGTATTCCTCTAGGAAAGCTCCGGCTGCAACCCACAGTGGCTTATTCTCTTGCTCCCCCAGCTTCTTCACGTCTGCCGCTGATTTCCCGCGCTCACCTGCGCGGAGGAGGAAATCCCTGAGGCCACGCGCAAAGCCCACGTAGTCCAACGCTTCTACCCGCTCCGCAGGCCAGTACTCTCCCCCTGCTTCTTGGTTGCCTTTCAGCAGCTCGCGGATCACGGCATCCTGCTCGGCTCCTGTCATCAGGCGTGGGGCGGGAACGTTGTTGGCAATAGCTGCGTAATGGACGATGGAAAAAGCAAGCGAGTGAACACTCTGGGCGAGTTTGGATTCGGCAACGTAGGGCGCAGCATTTTCCTCCTCACTCCTCGACGCGACGAGGTCATCCCATAACGCCTCCTCGAAAGCAAGGGCGCTGCGCTTGGAATGCGTGACAATGAGGAGTCGATCGGGATCAGTGCCCGCGAGCAAACGTGCGCGGGCAGCATCACGAATGAGGCTTGTTACTCCGGCACCGGATTCCTCAGCGGTGATGAGGTAGGAACCGTGCTGACCGTCGAGCAGGGGGCCAGCTGACTCCGGCCACTGCCTGTCTGGGAGATCCTTTTTCTTCGGTGGTACGAGTCTGAGCTGTGGTGCTGCCATGAGTCCAATTATTTCACAGCAGTTCTCTGGCCACCCGAACGATACTCGAACGGCTATTCGAGCGCGATTGTGGATGCAGCGCGTGGATGTAGAGGCGATAGAGCAACGCCCGGTATACAAGCTGATGGAGGTTCTCCACGTGGGCGAATCGGCTGATGATTCGCGACGTCGCCGCGCCGGCAATGAGTGAATCGACGATGGCAAGAGCGGCCGTGTATCCACCGGGGTGTGCGACGGGCACGATATCCGTCACCGTGGGGGCTGCGCCGTCGGCGAAGATCGTCGTTGCCAACATGTCCGCGTGTGTGACCTGGTTAGGAGCATCAATCGGTTCGAGGCGCTCGATGGCATCAGCAGCCAGGCTGAGGGCGACGAGTTGGCTCTCGTCTGCTTGCGCGCGCGAGTTCAACCCCGCGTCGAGCACGCTTCCTGGGTCATCTGCCCACGCTGCCAGGTCGGCGAGATCGAAGAAGTCGGATTCCACCCGGCACGATTCCATCTGGGTGGGAAAGATGTCGGGCAGTGGGACGTCTGCGAGTGCGGAATCGAGGCGGAGAGCTGCCAGCACGACCTCGTCGGCACGATCGGCAAGGCAGCCGGGGTGATATTCCGTCGCCTTCCAGCCGGCCACAACGAGGCGCCCGTCGGAAGAGCGAACCGACCGGGCGAGGGTGACATTGTCCACGCGAAGCGTTTCTCGCGCGGCAGCAGACCAGTTCGCTCGCTCGACGTTGACCACCGGCGCGACAACGATGTCGCCTACATGGATGCCGTGGTCCCAGGCTGCGCCCGCGTATGTTGCCTCCGCACGTTGCGCTTCGGTCCCCATGTGTGCGGAGAAGGCGCGTTGTACCACGGTGGGCACATAGGAGATGGCTGAAGCCTTAGTCGGCATAGGTCCACCACCGGTTGATCCCACCCGCCAGGCTGACCACGTTGTTAAAGCCCGCTCCCTGCAGGATTGAGGCCGCCTCGAGTGACCGCACACCGCCGGCACAGTACAGGGCGAGGTCTGTATCCGGGGAAACATCGGTGAGCTCTCCCAGGTTCCCGGCGCGCAGGTTGCTGAGCGGCACGCCGAGGGCATCCGGGAGTTGACCGCCAACCCATTCGTGGGGCTCGCGAACGTCGACAAGCAGAGCTCCCTTATCCGTTAGTTCCTTGTATGTGAGGATGTCGTGCTCAGTGACCACGGTCTGCTCCTTCTTCGTTGTCGTGCACCTGGCAGAAGATTCTTCCTGCCTGCGTGCCTGCACCTTTTGCTTCGTTTCCGGGCGTGGGGCGATGCTGTAGTGCGACAGTGTAGCGCTTTTACCGTCCCACACGGCGAGCTTTCCGTAAAGCGGCTCGCCGATGCCGGTGATAAGTTTGATCGCCTCGTTGGCCATCATCGTGCCGATTACGCCGGGGAGGACACCGAGGACACCACCTTCTGCGCAGTTTTGTACGGTGCCCGGTGCGGGTGGCTCGGGGAAAATGTCGCGCAAGGTGATGGCTCCGTCGAAGACGGAGAGCTGCCCCGAAAAGCGGTTGATGGATCCCCAGACGAGCGGGATGTCTGCCCGCGCGCATGCATCGGCGACGGTGTAGCGGGTGTCGAAGTTGTCGCAGCCATCGCAGACGAGGTCGTAGCCTGCGACAATTTCGTCTACGTTTGCTTCGGTGAGCGGATAGTCATAGGTGATGACGTCGACGTGGGGGTTGAGCTTGTCGACGTACTCCCGTGCCGAGTCTGTCTTCTTTCGGTCGATGGTCTCACTGTTGTGGAGGACCTGGCGTTGCAGGTTCGTCTCATCGACGGTGTCGAAGTCGATGATGCCGATGGTTCCTACCCCTGCGGCAGCCAGGTACTGAATCACGGGGGAGCCGAGACCGCCGGCACCGATACTGAGCACTTTCGCGCCGTAGAGTCGCTGCTGTCCAGTGAGCCCAAAGCCGGGGAGGGTGAAGTGCCGGGCGTAGCGGGTTCCCGCGCCACTGGGCAGTTCTTTCGGGGACACGGGCACCCGCGACGAATGTAGTTTGCGTGCGGTCATTTGTGTGATTCCTCCTCCACGTGTACGAATGTTCTCCTTGTGCGGACTCATCTGCCAGCCCCGGCGCCACCTCCGTGGCAAGGCTAGCGGGAAGCCACGGCTGTATTGGCTCTTCTGCGTGCCACCCTGCTGCAGCGATTGCCAAGCCACCACACGCAACGAGCTACCCCAGGAAACGAGCCGTCACAGACAGCGAGCCACCACAGGCGACTACTGCAAAGTCTGCGTGACAATCGTTGCACAGTGTTCACGCGCCCGTTGTTCACTCGCCCGTTACGTAACCTCTGCTGCAGCAGCTGCGGGGGATTCTTGGCCCGTCAGCGCTACGGTACCTTGTGGCATGAGCTACCGCACCTCCTTGCATGGTATGCATTGCACGACGAGCACTAGGCGTGCGGGAAAGGCCATGGGTTGTAACGGCATGTCTTATTGTCGTCTGGGTATGGGCCGTCCGGGGAGATACTAAACATCTCCGAGTTATTGAGACTGAGTGTCTGTTGCATCATGATCGGCGCGAGTTCACCGTCGATGCCACACGGCATGTGTTCGGCGAATCCAATCGCGTGACCGATCTCATGGTTCACCACGTACTGGCGGTACGAGCCAATGTCGCCTGCGAACACACTCGTACCCCGTACCCAGCGGGATTCATTGATGAGAACCCGGTTACCAATGCTGGTGTAGCAGCTGGTTTCCTTACCGATCTCCGCACCACAGCCCTCATGCGTCGTGTTTACGCTCGTGAGCTGGACGGTAAAGTCTGGCTCTTCCCCTTCACCGACATGTTGGAAAGCGAATTTCTCATCGTGGATCCAGCTCTTGGGGTTTTTGAGGGTGGCATCAATCATGGCGGCAAAGGCCTCATCGCCACCGTAGCCGTCGGTATTCACCCCGTTTTCTACCTGGACGATGTATGAAAAGGTTTTTTCTGCTCCTGTTCCTACCTTCGGCTGTGGCGATCCAACCGTTCGGAACGTCTTCTCACCCTGCATGGTGTAGGCACCACCTGCAGGTAGCGTGCCACCGGGGAGCTTTGCAATATCTTCCTTGGCGGGGTCAGGCGCTGCCATCGTTGGGCCTTCTTCGACGGTGACGACACCAGACGTGGAGGTTGTTGTTGTGGGCTCCGAGGGGTCGCTGGCAATGATGTCGACAACCACCCATAGTGTTAGCACGATGAGCACGGGGATGGCATATGCACGCCAGCCAAATTGTCGTGCGAACCGCACAAGAAGCGATTCGTCTCGGCTATGCCTGTCTGCCATCGATTATCCCTTTACCTCTCACCGCACGGGCTGGTGCCCTACCATCTTCTTGCCAGCAACATCTGTCACCGGCTCAGCAGGGAGCCGGTTGTCATAGGTTACATAGTACAAACGGCACACCTCTAAGCAGGGCAGGAACCGCCGGGGTAGCTGCTCGTTCTCCTCCACCGAACCGCACAACCAAAAAGTGGGGCTCTGCACAGCAGATACCCCATGTGGCACCAGAAGAGGAGCAGAAGCACTGTTCACCTGACAAGCCTGCCCCCTATTCTGAGGCCCGAAACCTCATAAACGAACTAGCCGATTGGTTTTAGTTTGCAAATCCTACCGGACGGTTTGTTTCAGCACCGATTTCTACGTAGGCGACAGAAGACTGTCGAACGATGAATTGCCGCCCCTTAGCATCGGTAAATTCTACGGTTGCCTCATCGTTTTTGAGCGCGTTGCGAAGCCGCTCCTCTACGGAGGCCTTCTCCTCGTCGGTGTTAAAGGCGAGCTCGCGAGCCGAATCCTTAAAACCAATCTTGATGTTCATCTGTCTGCGTCATCCTTTCTTTTACAGGGCCTCACTGCATATGACACCCACGCTTTTTATCTAGGCCCAGGAGCTATCCGGTGTGACAGCGAGAGGAGCTGATCAGCCGGTGCCGACAGTACATACCACCGGGTGCACTTCACATACCACCGGGTGTACTTCCGGGTACTTACCCCACCATAGTTGAATCTGTCACGACAGCTCGGCGCCGATGCGCCCTGTTCGCTGCAGGCGGACGGAGACCCCACCACCCCTCACCGATGATGGGCAGATAGTTTCTCCTACTGGGAAACGATAGAATACCGTTTTGTGTCCACTTCAAACCAAAAACCCACGTTTACCGAGCTCGGCGTTGCACAGGAGATTACCGATGCACTCGCCGCGCAATCCATCGTCGATACGTTTGCAATTCAGGCACTGACCTTACCTATTGCACTCGAAGGGCGGGATCTCATCGGGCAGGCCCGCACCGGCATGGGGAAGACGCTTGGGTTCGGCGTTCCAGTACTGGACCGCATATTTGATGACGCAGACATCGAAGAGCTCGACGGAACGCCACGCGCCCTCATCGTTGTTCCTACCCGCGAGCTCTGTGTTCAGGTTGGGGAAGATCTCACCCGCGCCGCCGTCAACCTCCCTGTGCGCGTGACCACCATCTACGGCGGTACTCCCTACGAGGAGCAGGAAAAGGCGCTAAAAGATGGCACAGACCTAGTCGTCGGAACCCCAGGCCGACTCATCGACCTATACAACCGTGGCGAGCTGCGACTGGGCACCGTACGTATCCTTGTCCTCGACGAGGCTGACGAGATGCTGGACCTCGGCTTCCTTCCCGCAATTGAAAAGATCATCGCTGGTATCACCGCTGAGCACCAGACGATGCTGTTTTCAGCGACGATGCCCGATGCCATCCTCGGACTTGCCCGTGGCTTTATGAACAAGCCTGTCCACATCAGGGCAGAGATGTCCGGGGAGGCGGAGACCAATGCCACCACGAAGCAGGTGGTATTCAAGTCCCACCGGATGGACAAGGTCGCCGTTATTTCTCGCGTACTCCAGGCCCGCGGTCGCGGACGCACCATCATCTTCGTCCGCACTAAACGCTCTGCAGCGGAAGTGGCCCGCGACCTCGCTGGTGCGGGGTTTCAGGTGGCGAGCGTCCACGGCGACATGAGCCAGTCCGCCCGCGAGCGTTCTCTTCAAGGTTTCAGGGACGGGGTGGTGGACATCCTCGTCGCTACTGATGTCGCGGCCCGCGGTATCGACATCGACGATGTCACCCATGTGATCAACTACCAGACCCCGGATGACGAACTAACCTACGTCCACCGAATCGGGCGCACTGGGCGCGCGGGGCACACCGGTACCGCCGTAACCTTGGTCGGCTACGACGAGCTGCCCAAGTGGAAGCTGATCAACGATGAACTTGGCCTTGGAAAAGACGAGCTTCCCGAGTGGTTCTCCACCTCGCCCGAGCTATACGAGGAACTGGACATCCCTGAGGATGCCGATGGCACCGTCGGCGAGTCACGGCCTGTCTTTGGTATGGATCACTCCGCCCGGCGCGGGCGTGGTGGCCGGAGTGGTCGAGGTGGCCGTGGCGATGCGCGTGGCAGTCGCGGCGGCGGTCGTTCGCGTGGCAGCCGCCGTGGTGGCCGAGGCGGGCGGCGCCACTAGGAATAACAGCGCTCAAGCCACTTGAAGCTCAAACCACCTGGAGCTCAGACCACCTGGACTTTCGGCAATAGTCACGCCCTGGACGCGAAAAGGATACCGACGCTTTGAACAACAACGCACGTGCTGTCACCGCACTACTCGTCGCCTCCGTTATCGGTGTGGGTTCGGTATACGCAACTGCGCCGGCGCGTCATTCGCATCTGGAGACAACCGGAACCGCAGTGAGCGAACCGGAGCAGCTCGGCACGGTACCACGAGCGGTAATGGAGTCCTACCGCGTTCCAGATACCGCCGAACCCGACCGTCACCAGCCGATTGAGGATCAAGGGGTGGTTGTTGGAACCGAAGGAGACACGGTCGCTGCCTATGATGCCGCGACGGGTTCTCCGCTGTGGACCTACTCACGCGATCTACCGCTGTGTATGGTGGCAAAGCTAGACGGTGCCGTCGTAGCCACGTATAAGAACAACGCAGGCTGTGGCGATGTCACGTCCATTACCTTTGCCGAGGGGAGATACAAGGACACGCGGTCCGCTCCCGCACCGGAGGCGGTGTCCCCGGTGGCCTCTAACTCCTACGTCGGAACGGTTTCCCCTGCCTCCGTTGAGCTGTGGCGAAACGATCTCGTCCGCACAGTCATATACGGCGATGTCCCCAATCCTCAGGAACCGAAGTTTCAGCCGCACGCCGACTGCACGATTACTTCGGCTCTCACCCGAACGAAGCTCTTGGCTCTGACAGAAACGTGCCCTGACGGGAAGACATGGCTGCGCTTGCAGAACTCCAAACCCGAGGACGCGAGGAAGCCGGAGCTTTCCGGGGATGTGGAACTCAACCCCGGCTCTTATCTGGTGGCGATTGGTGAGAATACGGCCTCTGTGTTGTCCCCGGCAGGTGAGGGCGACACGTCGAACTTCTTCCTCTCATACGATAAAGAAGGCAAATCTGCGGGATTCTCCCCCACGAACGCAACTGCACCTGCAGCGGAAGGTATTTTCACACCAGCTGTTGGAGATCTTCCTCACAACATGACGTGGTTTGACGGTTCCCGCCTCCATCTTTTCGAGCCCACTCGGCTCGTGGAAGAGTACACCATCGACGGTGCCCTGGGCACGGGCGATGCGATTGGCGAGCACATTCTTGTCCCCGTTAGTGGGGGCATTGCTGTGTACTCATTGCCCAGCACAACCCCAGACTTTGTCATCCCCGTCGACCGCGGTGATTACTCGGGACCGGTGCATCTGCGCATTGCGGGAAAGGCAATCGTCGAAAAGCGTGGAGACACCGTCGTCGGTCTCACGCCGAGCGCTTAGACAGACGGTGCCCCACTAGGGTGCTTCGCTCCCTAGTGACACAACCATTGAACACCCGAGCAGGCACAGCCACCGCGGACCCGAG